>LUZE01000148.1 GCA_001602845.1 Bacteroidales bacterium Bact_13
GGCCGCGGACACCTGGTACGGGCATCCGTCCGGCAAGCTGAACCTGGTGGGCATCACCGGCACCAACGGCAAGACCACGACGGTCACCCTGCTGTTCAACCTGTTCCGGAGCCTGGGATGGAGCTGCGGCCTGCTCTCGACCATCGCCAACTACATCGACGACGAGCGCTTCCCCGCCACCCACACCACCCCGGACCCGATGGCCCTCAACGCCCTGCTGGCGAAGATGGCCGACCACGGCTGCAACTACTGCTTCATGGAAGTCAGCTCGCACGCCATCGACCAGGAGCGCATCGCCGGCCTGGAGTTCAAGGTGGGCATCTTCTCGAACCTGACGCACGACCACTTGGACTACCACAAGACGTTCATCGCCTACCGCGACTGCAAGAAGCGTTTCTTCGACGATCTGCCGAAGGATGCCTTCGCACTGACCAACATCGACGACCGGAACGGCGAGGTAATGGTGCAGAACACACGGGCGCAGATCCGCACGTACGCCTGCAAGCGGATGGCCGACTTCCGCTGCAAGATCGTAGAAGAGAGCCTGGAAGGCATGCTGGTCAATCTCGACGGAACCCAGGTGTGGACCCGGTTCATCGGGGCACACAACGCCTATAACCTGCTGGCCGTCTACAGCACCGCCCTGCTGCTGGGCGCGAAACGAGAAGAGGTGCTGGTGAAGATGAGCGCGCTCGGCCCCGTGGCGGGCCGGCTCGACTTCGTGCGCGGCGGCAACGACCTCACCGGCGTGGTGGACTACTCCCACACCCCCGACGCCCTGGAGAACGCCCTCAAGACGCTGCGCGACACGTGCCGCGACCGCGCGCTGGTCTGCGTGTTCGGCTGCGGCGGCGACCGCGACCGCACGAAACGCCCCGAGATGGGCGTCATCGCCGCGAAGTATGCCGACAAGGTGGTCGTCACCTCCGACAACCCGCGCCACGAGGATCCCGAGGAGATCATCCGCGAGATCAAGGCCGGGATGGACATCCAGGCCCGGGCCAAGAGCCTCTTCATCACCGACCGCCGCGAAGCCATCCGCACCGCGCTGATGACCGCGCCGCAGGGCGCCGTGATCCTGGTGGCCGGCAAGGGGCACGAGGACTACCAGATCATCGGCGACACCAAGATCCATTTCGACGACAAGGAAGTGATCGCCGAAACCTTTGAAGAAATGAAACAACTGTAAACCCGGAGCGCAAAACCTGAACCTATGTTATATCATCTTTTTGAATACCTGAAGAATGCGGGTTACGATTTCCCCGGAAGCGGCCTGATGCACTACATCTCGTTCCGCGCCGTATGCTGCAGCGTCGTGGCGATCTTCACCTCCATGTGGATCGGCAAGAAAATCATCGCGAAGCTGCAGAAGAAACAGATCGGCGAGACGATCCGCGACCTGGGCCTTGAAGGCCAGCTGCAGAAGAAGGGAACCCCCACGATGGGCGGCATCATCATCCTGCTCTCGATCCTGGTCCCGATCCTGCTGTTCGGCAACCTGACCAATACCAATGTCCAGCTGCTCATCCTGACGACCGTCTGGCTGGGCGCGCTGGGCTTCATCGACGACTACATCAAGGTATTCAAGCACAACAAGGATGGCCTCAACGGGAAGTACAAGATCGCAGGCCAGGTGCTGCTCGGCGTGATGGTGGGCCTGACGCTCTACTTCACCGCCGAACAGGGCGTGAGCTACAGCCGCACCACCATCCCGTTCTTCAAGGGCAATGAATTCGACTACAAGTGGCTGATTCCGTTCTCCGGGCCGGTCGTCCGCGCCCTGCAAGGCGGCCTCTACGTGATCGTGATCACCTTCATCATCACCGCCTGCTCGAACGGCACGAACCTGACCGACGGCATGGACGGCCTGGCGGCCGGCGTCTCGGCCATCGTGGGCGCGACCCTCGGCGTGCTGGCGTATGTCTCCGGCCACGTCGGCTTCGCGGAATACCTCAATATCATGTACCTGCCCGACAGCGGCGAAGTCACGGTGTACGTGTGCTGCTTCGTCGGCGCCCTGCTGGGCTTCCTGTGGTACAATTCCTTCCCGGCCCAGGTATTCATGGGCGATACGGGCTCGCTGGCCCTGGGCGGCATCATCGGCGTGCTGGCCATCATCATCCGCAAGGAACTGCTGCTGCCGATCCTGTGCGGCGTATTCCTCGTCGAGAGCCTCTCGGTGATCATCCAGCGATACTATTTCAAATACACGAAGAAGAAGACGGGAACGGGCGTGCGGGTGTTCCGCATGTCGCCGCTCCACCACCATTTCCAAAAGGAGAATCCGGACGCGCTGATCCAGTATCCGCACCAGATCCATCCTGAAAACAAAATCGTCGTACGGTTCTGGATCGTCTCGATCCTGCTGGCAGTCCTGACCATCGTAACCTTGAAAATCCGATAATATACAATATGAAAAAAGCAGTCATTCTCGGCGGAGGCGAAAGCGGCGTGGGTGCCGCAGTCCTGGCAAAGGTCAAGGGCTTCGAAACCTTCCTCTCGGACAGCGGAACGCTGAAAGATACTTTCCGCGACCAGCTCCGGAAATGGGACATCCCCTTTGAAGAAGGCGGGCATACGCCCGAAAAGATCCTGGATGCGGACCTGGTGATCAAGAGCCCCGGCATCCCGGAGACCGCCCCGCTGGTGGCCCGGCTCCACGGACAGGGCACGTCCGTCATCTCTGAGATCGAGTTCGCGGGATACTACGACACCGCGAAGAAAATCTGCATCACGGGCAGCAACGGCAAGACCACGACCACCTCGCTGATCTACTACCTGCTGAAGAACGCAGGGTTGAACGTGGGCCTGGGCGGCAACATCGGCCAGAGCTACGCGATGCAGGTGGCCACGGAGCAGCACGACATCTACGTGCTGGAGCTCAGCAGCTTCCAGCTCGACGGAATGTACGACTTCAAGGCCGACATCGCCGTGCTGATGAACATCACGCCCGACCACCTCGACCGCTACGACCACTGCTTCCAGAACTACATCAACGCGAAGTTCCGCATCACGCGCAACATGCGCCCCGAGGACTGCTTCATCTTCTGCTCGGACGACGAAGTGACCATCGGCGAGCTCAACAAGATCGTGCTGCAGGCGCAGAAACTCCCCTTCACGCAGAACGGCAAGGTGGAACAGGGCGCCTGGCTGGACGACGACACGGTGCGCGTGAACTACCAGGGCGACGAGTTCGACATCCTGGTGCAGGACCTCTCGCTGAAAGGCCGCCACAACGTGTACAATTCGATGGCGGCGGCCATCACCGGCAAGATCATGAACATCACCAACGACACCATCCGCCGGTCGCTCACCACGTTCGAAGGCGTGGAGCACCGGATGGAGAAGGTGCTGAGCGTGGGCGGCGTGCTCTACGTCAACGACTCGAAGGCGACCAACGTGAACTCCACCTGGTATGCGCTCGAGAGCGTCAAGACCCCGATCGTCCTCATCCTGGGCGGCACCGACAAGGGCAACGACTACGCGCCCCTCTTCGACCTGGTGCGCGAGAAGGTGAAGGCCATCGTCTGCCTGGGCGTGGACAACAAGAAGATCCACGATTCGTTCCGGGACATCGTGCCCGTGATCTGCGACACGCTCTCCGCCCAGGAGTGCGTGAACAAGTGCGCCGAGCTGGCTTCGCCGGGCGACACCGTGCTGCTGAGCCCCTGCTGCGCCAGCTTCGACCTTTTCAAGAATTATGAAGACCGCGGCCGCCAGTTCAAGGAGGCGGTCCGCAACCTGTAATACGCCCGTGCGATGAAACAGTTCTGGAAGCTCAAGGGAGACAAGGTGATCTGGATGCTCGTCGTGCTGTTCGCGATGGTGTCCATCGTCGCCGTGTTCTCGTCGAGCAGCTTCCTGGCTTCGTCGCGCAACATCAGCAAGGTCGCCATCTTCATGGAGCAGACCAAGTCGGTGCTCTTCGGTTTCGCCGTGCTGTTCGTTGCCTACCTCATTCCGCTCCGGTTCTACCGGACCTTCTCGTTCATCCTCTACGGAGCGACCGTCGTCATGCTGCTGATGCTCTTCGTCCCCGGCCTGCGCGTCGAGATCAACGGCGCCATCCGCGGCATCCGCGTCGCCGGACGCACCGTCCAGGTGTTCGAGTTCGCCAAGATCGGTGTTATCCTCTATCTGGCCCGGGCCATCGAGCTCTGGGGCGACCGGCTGGGCGACTTCAAGCAGTTCGCCCTGCGGATCATCCTCCCCGTCGGCGTCGTGTGCCTGCTCATCATGCAGAACAGCTTCTCCTCCGCCCTGCTGATCGGCGGCATCGCGTTCCTGGTGCTCTTCTTCATGGACATCAGCTTCAAGAACCTGATGATCACGGTCGGCATCCTGGTGGCGGCGGTGCTGCTGATGTTCGGCATCTACCACGCCTTCGTGGCGGGCAGGCCGTCCGTGCAGCAGACGGCCGTCGGCAAGGTGTTCAACCGTTTCGGCACGGTGGAGGGCCGTATCGCCGACTTCGTGAACGACAAGGGCGAGGAGATCGACACGGAAAGCATGTCCGCCGCCGAGATCCAGAAGATGAAGGATGAGAAGCGCCAGAGCGAGAACGCCAAGGTGGCCATCTCCGAGGGCGGGCTCATCGGCAAGGGCCCCGGCAAGAGCACCCAGCGGTACTCGCTGTCGATGGCCTTCTCCGACTTCATATATGCCTTCATCGTGGAGGAATACGGGCTGGTGGGCGGTGTCATCGTGCTGCTCCTGTACCTGATCTTCCTCTTCCGGTGCATCCGGCTGTGCCGGCGCTGCCAGGCCACCTACACCAGCGCGCTGATCGTGGGCCTGGCGTTCCTGATCAGCTGCCAGGCCTTCCTGCACATCCTCGTGAACGTGCGCCTGATCCCCATCACGGGCCATACGCTGCCGCTCATCAGCCACGGCGGCACCGCCTACATCGTGCTGTGCGGCGCCTTCGGCATGATCCTCTCCGTGAACCGGCACCTCGACAAGCAGGAGGCCGAGGAGCGGGCGGCGCTCGAAGCGGCGCAGGCAGCCCTCGCTACGCAAGAAACCCCGTCTCCGGACGAAAATGATATGTCAGATGAAAACTAATCCCCGAATCATCATCAGCGGCGGCGGCACGGGCGGGCACATCTTCCCGGCCCTGTCGATCGCAAATTCCCTCAAGGAGCTCTGCCCCGACGCGGAGATCCTCTTCGTCGGTGCCGAAGGCAAGATGGAGATGGAACGCGTGCCGGCGGCCGGCTACAAGATCATCGGACTCCCCGTGGCGGGACTCCAGCGTTCCCTGTCGGCCAAGAACCTCGCCCTGCCGGCGAAGGTCATCAAGAGCATCCGCAAAGCGGGTGAGATCATCCGGGACTTCAAGCCCGACGTAGCAGTGGGCGTGGGCGGCTACGCCAGCGCACCGTTGCTCTGGAGTGCTTCGCACAAGGGAATCCCCTGCCTCATCCAGGAGCAGAACTCGTATGCGGGCCTGACCAACAAGATCCTGGCGAAGCGCGCGAAGTGCATCTGCACGGCGTACGAGGGCATGGAGCGCTTCTTCCCTGCCGACCGGATCATCCTCACGGGCAATCCGATCCGCAAGGAGATTGCGCCGGCCACGGCGGCTGAGCGCGAGGAGGGATACCGGTTTTACGGCCTGGATCCGCACAAGAAGACGTTGTTCGTGGTGGGCGGCAGCCTGGGTTGCGGTACGCTGAACCGCGTGATGCGCGACTGGGTGGAGCATCGGGCCGCAGGTGCGGACTATCAGGTGATCTGGCAGTGCGGCAAGGGTTACAAGGCGGGGGTGGATGCGTTCATGGAAGGGCGCAATGTCCCGAACTTGTTCTACACGGATTTCATCAAGCGGATGGATCTGGCGTACGCTGTGGCGGACCTGCTGGTATCGCGCGCGGGTGCGGGCACGATTTCGGAGTTGTGTGTAGCGGGGAAAGCGACGATTTTCGTACCTTCGCCGAATGTGGCGGAGGATCATCAGACGCACAATGCGATGGCGTTGGTGGAGAAGAATGCGGCGATGATGGTACGGGATGCGGAGGCGGATGCGAAGTTGCTGGACACGGTGGAGGGGTTGATCGATGATGAGGCGCGGCTTGCCGATCTGGAGACGAACATTCTGAAGCTAGCCCGCAAAGATGCTTCCGAAGTAATTGCCAAAGAAGTTTTAAAACTGATAAAATGAATATTCAGCTGGTTATGGCAAACTATAAGAATTATTATTTCATTGGGATCGGGGGAATCGGCATGAGTGCGATCGCCCGGTATTTCAAGCATCAGGGTTTTGCGGTGTCGGGATATGATCGGGCGCCGTCGGCGCTGACGCACGCGCTCGAAAGCGAAGGAATCGGCGTCCATTATGACGACGACGTGGAGGCGATTCCCAAGGACGTGGAACATACGTTCGTCATCTACACGCCCGCCATCCCGGCCGAACTCAGTGAACTGCAATATGTCCGCCGGAACGGCTACGCCCTGTGCAAGCGCTCGCAGGCGCTGGGCGAGATCGCCCGCGGACAGGAGTGCCTCGCCGTGTCGGGCACTCACGGCAAGACGACGACGAGCACGCTGCTCGCACACATCCTGACCGCATCGGGCGAAGGGTGCAGCGCCTTCCTGGGCGGCATCTCGAAGAATTACGACAGCAACCTGCTGCTGAGCCGCAATCCTGTACTCGTGGCCGAGGCTGACGAGTTCGACCGCTCGTTCCTGCAGCTCTTCCCGCACATCGCCGTGGTGACCGCCACCGACGCCGACCACCTCGACATCTATAACGACCACGCGCACGTGGTCGAGGCCTTCGGCGAATTCGCTTCGCAAGTGGATGCCGACGGCTGCCTGCTGGTCAAGCAGGGCGTGGAAGTGCCGCTCGACAAGGTGCGGGCGCGCGTGCTGCACTATGCCTACGACACGCCGTGCGACTTCTACGCATCGGACATCACGCCGCTGCCGGGCGGACGGTTCGACTTCACCCTCAACCATCCCGGCGGCCGCATCGCGCACTGCCAGGTCGGCATCCCGGGCTGGGTCAACGTCGAAAACGCCGTGGCCGCATCGGCCATCGCCCTGCTGCACGGCACCGATCCCGAAAAGATCCGCGAAGCCCTCGCCACCTTCCAGGGCGTGAAGCGCCGCTTCGACATCCATGTCAACACACCGGAGATCGCCTATATCGACGACTACGCACACCATCCGAACGAAATCCGCGCAGCGATCAGCTCGATGCGCAATATCTTCCCCGGAAGACACCTGCTCGGCGTCTTTCAGCCGCACCTCTACACCCGCACCCGCGACTTCGCCGACGACTTCGCCGACGCACTGAGCGGGCTGGACGCGCTGATCCTGCTGCCGATCTATCCGGCACGCGAAGAGCCCATCCCGGGCGTCTCGTCCCAGATCATCTTCGATAAAGTGCGGCTCGACGACAAGGTCCTCGTCGAGAAAAACCACTTGATGGACACCCTCTCCGGCCGCAAGATCGACTGCCTCGTGACCTTCGGGGCGGGCGACGTGGACCGTTTCATCGAACCCATCACCGACTGGCTGACACATCGCAATGGTTAAGAAGATCCTGCTCACGACACTCATCGTCCTGCTGTCCGGCGGCCTGCTGGGTGGCTGGTTCTGGTATGTGGGCAGGCTCGAAGCAAAAGGACGTGCGGAAGCACAGTGCCGCAACGTGGCCGTCATCCTGCTCGACTCGCTGGAAAGCAGCATCGTGGACCGGCAGGAGATGCAGCGGTACATCACCTCGATCGTGAAGGGACAGCGCACCGATACGGTCGACCTGCACGGCATCGAGCAGGCCGTCCGCGCGCGGGGCGAGATCCTCGATGCGGAGGTGTATGCCGCAGACCCGCACACCATTGCCGTGAAGATCGTGCAGCGCAAGCCCGTGGTCCGCTTCGAGAAGGGCAACGAGCACTTCTACAGCGATCCGGAAGGCTACCTCTTCCCCGTGTCCCATTCCATCGACGTCCCCATCGTCACGGGAGCCATCCCCTTCTCGCCGGGCCCCGGCTACAAGGGCGAGACTCCGGCCGAAAGCCGCTCATGGGTGCTGGGCATCGTGGAACTGGCCCGCTACATCGACAGCCGCAACACGCTGCGCAGCCAGATCGAGCAGATCGACGTCGCGCCCAACGGCGACCTCGTGCTCTACACGGCTGAGGACGGGCCGGCCATCATCTTCGGCGACAGCGCCGGCTACGTCGAGAAATTCCGCAAGCTGGAGGTCTGGTGGCGGAACATCGCGCCGGAGGCCGTCGCAGCGGAAAAACAATACAAGACAATCAATCTTAAGTATAATCACCAGATAATTTGCAAGCAGAAATGAGCAGATACGCAGCAGCATTGGATTTTGGTTCGTCCAAAGTGGCGCTGGCGGTAGGCGAGAAACTGCCGACCGGCATCAGGATCGTGAGCTATCACGACGCGGAATCCGCCGGCATCGAGTGTGGTGAGATCGTCAACGACTTCAAGGTGGAGGAGACGGTCCGCGCACTGGTGGAACAGGCAGCGGCCGAGCTGCACGAGCCCATCGAGTCCGTGAGCATCGGGCTCTCGGGCCGCGCGCTCCACAGCAAGGATCTCCCCTGCACCATCAACCGCCCCAACCCCAAGGCCTACATCACCGAAGATGAGGTCCGTGAAATCACCCGGAAACGCTACAACGCCACCCTGGAAGGCGACGAGGTGGTGTTCGAGGCCATTCCGCAGTCCTACAGCACCGAAGACCGCATCGGCATCACGCACGACGAGCTGATCGGCATGGTCGGCGGCCGCATCGAAGCGGGATTCAAGTTGTTCTACGGCCGGAAATCGATCGTAGACCGCCGCATCACCGTCCTCGACAAGTGCGGACTGCACCTGGACAAGGCCATCCTCTCCCCGATCGCCTCTGCCCGTGCCGTCCTGAGCCGTCCCGAGATGGAGAACGGCGTGGCGCTGGTGGACATCGGCAAGGGCTCGACCGAAGTGGCCATCGTCAAGGACAACATCGTCCGCCACGTGGCCATCATCCCGTTCGGCGGAGACTCCGTGACGGCCGACATCAAGAACGAACTCAACATCACCGCGCGCTGGGCCGAGATCATCAAGATCGAGCACGGCCGCTGCTGCGAGGAATATGCCGTCGAGAACAAGAAACTGGTGCTCAAGAACGAAAACGACATCGTGGACGGCGAGGTGGAGCTCATCCTGCTCGCCCGCGTCATCGAGGCCCGCATGAGCGAGATCTTCGATGCCGTGCGCTACGTCATCGACCAGTCCGGCTACGCGCAGAAGATTTCGGGCGGCGTAGTCATCACCGGCGGATGCTGCCATCTCGACAACATCATCCAGTTGGCCGGCGCCCTGCTCGGGCAGAAGGTCCGGCTCGCCGCGCCGCAGGGCTCGATCGACAGCAACAGCCAGGAGGCCGCGTTCGACGTGTATGCGTCCACGGCCGTCGGCCTGGTGCTCGAGTCGCTCAGTCCGATGCTCTCGCACGCGATCGACCACAAGAAAGCCGTAGAGGCACAGCCGGCTGTTCCGTCAGCACAGACGCTGTTCACGGAAGAGAAGCCCGAGGAAGAAGAGGAACGCCCTTCCGCCCGGGAAGAACGGCGCCAGCGCAAGGAAGAGGAACGCCAGCGCAAGGAAGAAGAACGTCTTCGCAAGGAAGAAGCGCGCCGTCAGAAAGAAGAGGAGCGCAGGCGGGCGAAGGAAGCTGAAGCAAACCAACCCAGCATCTGGGACACCTTATTTTCCAAAAACGACAAAGCTTAAGTTATGGACGCAGATTTGATACCTACCAGCTGGGAGAAACGGGGCAACATCATCACGGTCGTCGGCGTCGGCGGCGGTGGCAACAATGCCGTTTCCTATATGTACACCCTCGGGCTCAAGGACGTTGACTTCGTGGTCTGCAACACCGATACGCAGGCCCTGCAGAAGAGCCCGGTTCCCACCAAGCTCCAGATCGGCCCGGTCCTGACCAAGGGCCTGGGTGCCGGCACGGATTTCTCGATCGGCCGCAAGGCAGCCGAAGAGTCGCTCGAGGAGATCAGCAAGCTCTTTGAGGGCGACACGCAGATGGTGTTCGTCACCTGCGGCATGGGCGGCGGCACGGGTACCGGCGCGGCTCCGCTCGTGGCCAAAACGGCCAAGGAGATGGGCAAGCTGACGGTCGGCGTGGTCACCGTCCCGTTCCGTGACGAAGGCAAGGAGGCGCTCTACCGCGCCGTCGAGGGCATCCACGAGCTGAGCAAGCACGTGGACAGCATCCTGGTGATCGACAACCAGAAGCTGTATCAGCTCTACGGAAAGATGAACATCTTCACGGCGTTCAACAAGGCCGACGAGGTCCTGGCGACGGCCGTCAAGAGCATCGCCGAGATCATCACCAGCAGCGGCTACATCAACGTGGACTTCGCCGACGTAAAGAAAGTGATGCAGAACAGCGGCGTGGCCATCATGGGTATCGGCGAGGCGGAAGGCGACGACCGCGCGACCCGTGCCGTGGAGATGGCGCTCAATTCCCCGCTGCTGAACGACCTGAACCTGCGCAGCGTGAAGAACGCGCTGATCAACATCACCGCCAGCTCGGACAACGAGAACGGCATCTCGATGGAGGAACTTTCGCAGATCATGGACTTCACCACACAGTACACCGGCGCGACGATCAATTTCAAGCGCGGTATCGTATTCGACGAGACGATGGGCGGCAAAATCAGCGTGACGATCATCGCCACGGGCTTCGAGATGTGGCAGCTGCCGGTCATCGACGAGAACGAGGTGAACCGCGGCAACCGCATCGAGGTCCGCGACGCGCGCGATCCGTTCAAGTACCGCAAGAAAGGCCGTCCGGTGGCTCCCGACAACGGCAAGGTGCTCAACAAGCAGCGTGTGACCGGTATCCCCGCCCTCATCGAGGAGGATGTGCGGCGCATCAAGGAGCTGGAGCAGGAAACGGCCTTCCGGCGTCGGCAGCGCATGCTTGCCGGGGCGAAGGAAGCTGAGAAGGCTGCCAAGGAGATCATCAAGGAAGAAGAGGAGGCACAATAGATGGAAAGAAGACGCAGGGTCCGTTTCGCGCCGAGCCCGACGGGGCCGCTCCACATGGGCGGTGTCCGCACGGCGCTTTACAACTACTTGTACGCCAAGCAGGCGGATGGTGATTTCATCCTCCGCATCGAAGACACCGACTCCCAACGTTTCGTGCCGGGAGCCGAAGCCTACATCATCGAGGCGCTCCGCTGGTGCGGCATCTATCCCGACGAAGGCGTGGATGAGGCCGGGAACGTGGTGGAGGTGGCTTCACCGAAGCATCCCCACGCGCCCTACCGCCAGTCGCAGCGTCGCGGCATCTATCGCAAGTACGCGGAAGAGCTGGTATCGCGCGGCTATGCCTACTACGCCTTTGATACGGCGGAAGAGCTGACTGCCTTGCGTTCGGCTGCCGAGGCGGAGAAAAAGACGTTCACCTACAACTGGGAGACGCGGGGCTCGCTGTGCAATTCGCTGACGTTGCCGGCCGACGAGGTGGCGCGCCGTGTGGCTGAAGAGACGGGCTGGACCATCCGGTTCAAGATTCCCGAAAACCGCATCGTGAAGATGGACGACCTGATCCGCGGCCACATCGAGGTAAACAGCAATACGCTGGACGACAAAGTCTTATGGAAGCGTGTCGATGAGCTGCCGACCTATCATCTGGCCAACATCGTGGACGACCACTTGATGGAGATCACCGAGGTCATCCGCGGCGAGGAGTGGCTGCCGTCGCTCCCGTTGCATTATCTGCTCTACGAGGCGTTCGGCTGGCAGGACACGCAGCCGCGGTTCGCGCACCTGTCGTTGCTGCTCAAGCCTGACGGAAAGGGCAAGCTTTCGAAGCGGGACGGCGACCGGCTGGGTTTCCCGGTATTCCCGCTGCGCTGGGTGAATGCCGAAGGCGAGGTGTCGCGCGGTTATCGCGAGGACGGTTATTATCCCGAGGCCTTCGTGAACATGCTGGCGTTCCTGGGATGGAATCCGGGCACGGAGCAGGAGATTTTTTCGCTGGATGAACTGGTGAAAGTATTCTCGCTGGAGCGTGTGATCAAGTCTGGCGCCCGTTTCAATCCGGACAAGGCGAAGTGGTTCAATCAGGAGTATCTGCGGATGCGGCCCATCGGGAAGCTGGTGGCCGAGTTCCGGGCGGCGGAAGGCGACCGGGTGGCTGGTTTCAGCGACGAATACATTGGCGGCGTTCTTGAGCTGATGCGCGAGCGCGTCCACTTCCCCACCGAGTTCCACGATGCTACGTTGTTCTTCTTCGAGGCTCCTTCGACCTACGACGAGGCTGCTGTTGCCAAGTTCTGGAAGGACGACATTCCGGCCATCATGCCGCAGGTCCGCGCGTTTATCGCCGGGCTGGAGCCTTTTACGAAAGAGCATGTCGGCGAATCGCTGGAAGGCCTGATCCGCGAGAACGGCTGGCCGATGGGCAAGGTGATGAACACGCTCCGCCTGTTCCTCGTCGGCAAGTCCGTCGGTCCCGGCGTCGCCGAAATGATGGCTCTCATGGGCCGCGATGAGGTCCTGAGTCGCATTGATAAAGGTATTGCTTCTTTGAAATAGCGTCATGCCCGGCTTGACCGGGCATCTGAAACCAAAGGGAGACAAAGCAAGCAAACTAATTGATAATTAATAATATAATCATGAAAATAGGATTAGCATCGGATCATGCTGGATATGAGTACAAGCAACAGCTGATCGCCTATCTGCGGCGGCGGGGAATTGCCGTCGTCGACTATGGAACGCACGGTACCGCCAGCGTCGACTACCCGGACTTCGCCCATGACCTGGCCCGCGGCATCGAGACCGGCGAAGTCGACCGCGGTATCGCCCTCTGCGGCACCGGCAACGGCATGGCCATAACCCTCAACCACCATCCGTCCATCCGCGCCGGCCTCGCCTGGAACCGCGACATCGGCGCCCTCATCTCGCAGCATAACAACGCCAACGTCCTGGTGATGCCAGCCCGGTTCATCTCCCTCACGATGGCGCGCCTCATCGTCAAGACCTGGCTCGAAACCCCGTTTGAAGGTGGAAGACACCAACGCCGCATCGACAAGATTCCTTGTGCTTGACGGCTGCCCCGTCGAAGAAGGCATGCCCGCCTTCTTCGAGGCGCATCTCACGCACGACCTGGCGGATTATCCCGACGGGATCGTCCTCCCTTTGGACAAACCCTACCGCTGGACTTCCGCAGACCTCGTGCGCAAATGTAAGTTCACCCTGCAGAAACACTTCGGCCTCCGCAAGCTGAAAGTCGGCCATGCCGGCACCCTTGACCCGCTCGCCACGGGCTTGCTACTGGTGTGCATCGGCAAGGCCACCAAGCTTGCGGAGGTACTGCAGGCGTCGGAAAAAGAGTATCTGGCCACTATCGAGTTCGGCGCTACGACGGCCTCGTTCGATCTCGAACAACCTGTAGACCAGTATTTTCCGTATGAACATATCACCGAAGAGGCCGTCCGCGCCGTCCTTCCACAGTTCCTAGGGCCCCAGGACCAGGTTCCGCCGGTCTTCTCAGCCAAGATCGTCGGGGGCCTGCGCGCCTACGAATATGCCCGCAGCGGCGAGCCGGTGGAACTCAAGACCAACCGCATAGAAATCTACGATATCGCGCTCGAGGGTTTCACGCTGCACAACGAGATGACCGATGACGGCTATGTCGTCGACGAGGTCGTCCGCCACGTGCATAACTATCACACCTCATCGACCAGCGACGGAATGCGCCCGGCCGCCACGCTGCGCATCCGCTGCTCCCGCGGCACCTATATCCGCTCCCTCGCCCGCGACCTCGGCATCGCCCTCGGCTCCGGCGCCTACCTCACCGCCCTCCGCCGCACCGCCAGCGGCTCCTTCCGCCTGCCGTAATTTACCCGTGGTGGATAACAGACTGTATATCAGCTAATTACTTAAAATCGGTTGCGTCAAACGGCGCAACCGATTTTACACAAAACGCCTTGAATCAAGCACTTGCGCGCCACGCATTATTCACATATAGCGGAAAACCAGCGGCCGTCGAGAGTCTGGCCGACGAGGCGGATGTAGCAGCCGTCGGGGTGGGCCGGCAGGGAGATCAAGGCGTGGCCCTGGGCGTCGGTGCGGATGCAGGGATTCCAATATAGCGTGCCGTTCGGGTGAGCGTCTCCCCTGGCAGCCCCCGATGGCAGTTCGTCGACCGCATCTGCCGGGAAGGCCTTCGGAATCTGGTAGCCGAGCGGCAGCAGGCCGATGGTATTCTTGCGCTCGTTCTTCCGGGCTTCTTCAATCATTGATTCATCGAATCTGCGGAGTTCGAGCAAGACTACGGCGCCTGCATTATAAAGGGCCGCTTCAGCGCCACGAAGCACAAACAAATTTTGAACATTGCGAACTGAGAAGGTGGCTGCCTCCGTCCAGTCCTCTTGTCGTGAGCCGTCGATATAAAGAGAAACAGGATCAAAACCGGCGGCAACTCTCATCACCCCATGACTGACCTTCATTCGCAAAGTAGCGGATCGTGTAGTGTACATGGATCGGAAAGCGCTCATACCACCTGCGCTGCCGGACGTGACAAAAAGGCCTGGGAAGTTTGTGGCGATGTAGGTCATTAGGTCCATATCGTCGTATTTTTTCAGGTCCTCACGCAACTTTACCTGGCGCCATTCGAAGACATTGGAGTACGGACCGACAATCCGGGGATGTTTGTAGAAGGCGGGCTTCCGTTCGGCCGAGATCTGCGCCGCCGTGATCGTATCGGCATCGGCCGGCGGAGGGGCCAGGCCTTCCAGACGGCGGCTGATGACGGCCGTGT
>LUZE01000149.1 GCA_001602845.1 Bacteroidales bacterium Bact_13
TTCCATCGAGGGACTGATGCTAGGCACCATCTCCTTCGCCGCCATCAGCGGGGCCTTCGACCAGGACCAGACGCTGATCGATCTTTTCAACGTGGAAGACCTCAAGCAGTATGCCCGCTCGATTTCCCTGAATCTTTTCCTCCGCCAGTGCAACAGTGCGGAATTCGGTGACCGACGTATGGCAGAACCGGAGGTGGACGCGCTGGTGGACGATTTTATCGTGAAGGCTGATGAGGCCATTGCGAACGGCGACTGCGCCGCCGACCTTCGATTCGGCCACGACTGGCACCTGCTGGCGTTCTGCTCCCGGATCGGCGTGAAGGGAATCGGCGAGCGCCTTACGAAAGACGAAGCCATAGACTGGCCCGGCTGGCTCTACACGCCCTTTGCCGGCAACTTCCGGATGGTTTTCTACCGGAACAAGACGGGCGACGTGCTGGTCAAATGTTTCATCAACGAACGCGAAGCCACGCTTCTCGGCCTTCCCGACGGTCCGTATTACGCGTGGGATGACCTTAAGGAATCCCTTCGATCTGGAAAGAAAACAGAATAATCAATTGCACTGAATATGAAAACCCGTTTCCTCTTTATTACGCTGCTCGCAGCCTTCTTTTGCAGCAGCCCGGCACAAGCCCAGGTATCCGAATCGGCCGAGTGGGCTTCCCGTATCAAGGCCGAAGGACTGAGCCATTCCCAGATCGAACCGCTCGCACAGTACCTGACCGACTTTGTCGGCTCCCGGCTTACCGCTTCCCAGCAGAAGCGCCGCGCCGATTCGCTCGTGGTCGAAAAGTTGAAGGAACTGGGCTTCTCCAATCCCCGTTCCGCCTTTGCCATGGAGTTTACCCGCGGCGGCTGGGACGTGGTCAAGACCTATGCGGCGATGACCGCGCCGTATTACTGTGCCTTCTCCGTCAACCCCAAGGCGTGGTCGGGAAGCACGGACGGCCTGGTCCGTGGCGAATGCATGATCTTCGATGTCAATTCCAAGGAAGACCTTGAAAAATATCGGGGCAAGGTCGCCGGCAAGATACTGCTGATCCCTTCCCAACAGCAGCAACAGCAACCCGGTGGACCTGAATTCCGGCCGCTCGGGTCGCGTTACGACGAAGCACGGTTGGAGGAACTGACGAAGGACAACCGGGCCCAGGCGCGCGGCCGTTTCGGCGGCAGGATGCCGTTTGACTTCCGGGCGATGATGGAGTTGCGCCAGATGATGTCCAAGTTTTACGAGACGGAGAAACCGCTCTGCGTTGTCAACGCCAGCGGATCCTACAATATACCGGGCGGATCGGGCGCCAACTACCGCGTCGGTGATCCCGAACCGGTTCCGGAAATCCAGATGCCGATGGAAGACCACGGCAGGATGGTCCGCCTGATTCAGAGCGGTCATCCGGTCGAGATGGAACTCGAGCTCATCAACCGGTTCACCGACGACCGGGAAGTACGCAACATCTACGCGGAGATTCCCGGTACCGATCCGAAACTCAAGGACGAAATCGTGCTGCTCGGCGGGCACTTTGACTCCTGGCACGGCGGCACGGGCGCTGCAGACAACGCTTCCGGCTGCATCGTGATGATCGAAGCGATGCGCATCCTCAAAGAGTTGGGCTTCAAGCCCAAACGCACGATCCGCCTGGCGCTGTGGGGGGGAGAAGAGCAGGGCCTCTACGGTTCGCGCGGATATCTCGAGCAATATCTCCAGAAAGGCGACAAGAAACTTCCGGGCTTCGACAAGTTTGCGCTGTACCTCAATATGGACAACGGCTCCGGCCGTTTCCGTGGCATCTATCTGGAACGCAACGATGCAGCTTTCGAATTCTTCGAGGCGTGGATGAAGTACATCAAATCGCTCGGGTTCGAGTACCTGTCCCCGCGAACGACGGGCGGTACCGACCATCAGACGTTCACCCGCCTGGGCCTTCCCGCCTATCAGTTCATCCAGGACGAGCTGGAATATGACCGTACCTATCATACCATCATGGATACGTACGAACGTCTTTCCATCCCCGACCTGAAAGTCGATGCCACCATCGTCGCCTGGCTGGCCGCCTGTGCAGCGAATGATCCCGGACGGATTCCGGTCTATCCCGTCGTAGAGGCGAGACCGCAGATGCCATTCTGATATGTCCAGGCGCCGCTTCCCGAATACCTATGTCATTATCGCCCTGATCATCGCGCTGTGCGCGGTGGTGACGTGGCTGGTGCCGGGCGGAGAGCCCCAGACCTGGCAGGTGTTCTCGGCCGTCTATCACGGCTTTGTCAAGCAGGCAGGCATCATCGTGTTCATCCTTGTGGTCGGCGGAGCATTCTGGCTGCTGAACGCCACGGGTGCGGTGGCAGCGGGCATCAGCCGCTTCATCGTCCGGGTAGGGAAGCGTGACAAATGGGTGCTCGTGGCCATCACGCTGCTGTTTTCGCTGGCCGGTGCCGTGTTCGGCATGAGTGAGGAAACCATCCCGTTCGTCGGGATCGTCGTGCCGCTGGCCATTTCGATGGGTTACGATGCGATGATGGGCATGCTGATTGTCTATGTGGCGGCCAATGTAGGCTTTTCCAGCGCTTTCCTGAACCCTTTCACGGTCGGCATCGCGCAGGGCATGGCCGAGCTGCCGCTCTTTTCCGGCATGGAATACCGCCTGTTCTGCTGGGCGTTGCTGACGCTGCTGCTGATGGTTTTCGTGGTGCTATATGCCCGCAGGACGCGCAAGGCCCCGGCTGTGCAGGTACAGGAAGCCGCACAGCCCGCCGCGCTGACCCGTCGCCAGGCCTGGATCCTGGTAGTGTTGCTGGTGACGGTCGTCATGCTGATTGTCGGCGTGACGGTCTGGGATTGGTACCTGCCCGAGATCACGGGCCTGTTCCTGGTGATGGGCATCGTATGCGGCATCATCGCGGGCTTTTCCGCCAACAGGATTGCGGATGAACTGATTGCCGGTGCAAAGGACATTCTCTCCGCTGCGCTGGTCGTGGGCTTTGCCTCTGGCATCATCGTTATCCTGGAAGACGGGAAGGCTATCGACAGCATCCTGGGCGCCTTGCAGCGGGGGCTGGCGGACGCCGGCCCGGTGGCTTCGCTGTCGGGCATGTACGGCATCCAGGCCCTGATCAACTTCGTCATTCCCAGCGCAACGGCGAAAGCAGCCGCCACGATTCCCATCATGGCGCCTTTCTCCGACATGGTTGGGGTCTCAAGGCAGGCGATGGTGCTGGCCTTCCAGTTCGGCGACGGATTCACCAATATGATCACCCCGACCTCGGGCGTCCTGATGGCTGCCCTGGCCATGGCCCGGATCCCCTACACGAAGTGGGTCAAATGGATCTGGAAGATGGTGGTCGTGCTGCTGGTCCTGGGCCTGTTGCTGCTGATACCCACGGTCCTTTTTACGATCCCTGAGTTTTAGGGATTAAAGCGAAAGCTTCAGGCAGAGCATCGTGAGGTCGTCGCTGGGCTCGGCGCCGGCGACATGCGAGTTGACGGCCGCGCTGAGGCGGTCGACGAGCGTGCGCGCGTCCCGGAACGGTTCCCGGCCCAGTTCTGCCAGCATCCGATCGTTGCCAAACTGTTCGTGGCTGCTGTTCTCCGCTTCGTTCAGGCCGTCAGTGTAGAGGAACAGCACCTTGCCGCGCAAATCGGCGGACTGGCCTTCAAACTTGAAGCCCGGCATGATGCCCACGGCCGTGTTGGACTTGCATTCGAGGAATCCGGCCTTCTTCCCACCGTCCGTCAGGACAGGTGCGTTGTGCCCGCAGTTGCAATAATCCATTACGCCCGTCTTCAGGTTGATGTCCGCAATGAACATCGTCACGAAGATCATCTGGTCGTTCTTTTCGGAAATCGTGTCGTTGATGCGCCGGGCAATTTCCTCCGGCGGCATACCCTGGCGGGCTACGACGCGGAACATGCCACGTGCCACCGACATGAACAGGCTGGCCGGAACGCCCTTGCCGCTCACGTCGCCGATGCACAGATAGAGATGGTCGTCCTGGACGAAGAAATCGTACAGGTCGCCGCCCACCTCGCGGGCCGGTGTCATCGAGGCGTACAGGTCGATGCCCGCTCCCAGGTCGAACTGGTGCGGAACCATGCCCATCTGGATGTTTCGGGCGATCTGCAGTTCCCGCTCCATCCGCTCGCGGGTCGCGGTGGACTGCGTCAGGTCATTGATATGCTGGACCAGCGAAGACTGCATGTTCCCAAACGAGCGGTTCAACTGGCCGATTTCGTCGTCCCTGTCGACAGAGGGCAACGGACGTTCGAAGTTGCCGGATGCAATGTAATCGGCTTCTTCGGCGAGCCTTCCGAGCGGTGCGATCTGGCGGCGGATCAGCCAGACGGACAGGAAGAACATCAGCAGCAGGCCGACCAGCAGAATGATGATCATGTTGCGCTGGATACGGTTATATCCCCCGTATATATCGCTTTCCGGGCAGAAGATGGCGATGCTCCAACCCGTCGTCGGAATCGGCCGGAAGTAGACGTTGTAGCGCTCTCCGTCCATCGTAAAGGTCTTTTTCCCTTTCTCCTGGTGCCCCATGGCCTCGCCCAGTTCCGCCAGGGCGGGGAGGGACAGATCTTCGGCTTCTGTGAAAATCGAATGGCTCATCAGCTTGTCGGCGTCTGGATGCACCAGGTATTCCCCGTCCTCGTCCAGCATGATGCAGTAGGCGTTCTCATACGGCTTGACGTTGTAGAGCGTTTCGGACAGCCGCTTCACAGACAGGTCCAGCGTAATCACACCTACGAAGATGCTGTTGTCCTTGAAGATCGGATTGCAGTAGGAAATGTACATCTCGGAATCCAGGCCCGGGGCGTTCGTGTCGTCCAGATAGGGTTTCGTCCAGCAATCATAGCCCAGGTTCTTGGACAACTGGTACCACTCCTTTTCGAAATAGCGGTAAGTGTCGTCCCCTTCCTGTTCCCATTCGATCTTGCCGTCGGGTCCGTGCCAGGAAAAGATGGAGTAATACTCGCCTTTCTTGGGGTAGAACCAGGGCTCGAAGGAGATGGAGCAGCTGTTCAGCGTCGTATTGTAGCGGAGTGTGTTGGTCGCATGGGGGATCATCATGTCCGGACGGTCCAGGTCGCGGTCCACGAACCAGGCCAGGACGCTGGTCGTCCACTCGGCGTCTTCCAGGATGTCGTCGAGATGGAAGACAGCATTTTCGAGTACCTGTTCTGCGTCCTTGTCGACCTCTTCTCCCACACCTGAGTGCCATACGCGGACAAGGTACAGGATCATCACGAAAAACAGCAGGGCCGCTGCCAGAACGATCCAGAAACTCAGCCGGGCGGATAGGGAACGTCGCATAGATTAACAGATTACCAGATATATGTCCTGCGGTCCTTCGGCAGGTAGATGAGATTGTTGCGGTCCACGTCGTACAGATCGTACCAGAGGTCGGTGTTCATCACGACGCCGTTGACGCGCAGGCGGGCATGCGAGTGAACATCTGATTTCTGTAGGATATCGAACTTCTTATCGTCGTACTGGACGCACCAGAGATGGGCGAAACTCTCGTAGAACTTCCGGATCTGGTCGTCATAGACTTTGCCGAAATAGCCGTCATCCTCCAGATGGGCCTTGTATGCGTCCAGGGTAGCCAGGAATCCGCCCAGGTCGGCGATGTTCTCCGTCTGTGTGCGGTTGCCGTCGCCATACACGCCAGGAGCACGCTCGGGATCCAGTTCCATGTGGTCGTAGCAGTTGATAATGTTCTCACGGCGTTCCTCGAAAGCCATCTGGTCGGCCACGGTCCACCAGTTGCACTTGTTCCCATACTTGTCGTACTGGGAGCCCTGCGTATCAAAGCCATGAGTGAATTCGTGGCCGATAATCGCAAAGTTGGCATACTCGTAGGCCTGGCTCATGTTCGGGACCAGAATGGGCGGAAGGAGCATGGCCGGATAGATGAAGACGCAGTTTCCTCCGGGAGAATACATGGCATTCACCAATGTGAGGTCCGCCGGGATAAGCTTTCCGTTGCTGTCGACCATGTTCAAGCAGATTTCGTTGCTGAACTGGTCGGTGCCTCCCAGCAGATGGGCCCTCAGGTTGACCGTATTGCGGTTGTTGCGGTGGATGGCTTCGATCAAGGTTTCACAGTCCGACAGCTTGCTGACGCAGTCCGTGTACCACTTGTCAGGGTAGGCTACGAAAAGTCCGTAACTGTCCAGCTTGTCCAGCGCGTTGTTCTTTGTCGTTTCACTCATCCAGTCCACCTGCCGGATCCTCCTGCGCAGCGATGCCTGGATCTCCTGGGTGATGGTTACGTATTTCTCCTTGAAAGCCGGGGATATAAATTGCTCTGCCAGATGGTAGGACAGGGTATAACTCAAGGTCGTCCGCGCAATCATCCGCAGATTATCTTCCGTCAAATGGTGCTTGTTCATTTCCTCCTCGCTCACGTAGGACTCGTAAAAGCCCAGGGCATCCGTCATCAGCCCCCAGAGCTCGTCGAGTGATTTGGCTTCCAACAGTGTCCATAACGGCTCAAACATGGGTTGGCTGACGAACAACGACGGGTCCAGCCCCATGCCCCGGATGATGAGGACCATTGCGGAGTTGTCTGCCTTGGTGGCGGTCACGGGTACCATCTCTGCCGGATCCATCTCTGCCTGGATGTCGTTCATATTCATCGGCGGGAGGATGTTTCCCATCAGTTTTCCATCTTTCCAAATCAAGTTGAAAGTGGGCATGAGGAGCGTCGACCAAAGCTCGATGCCATCCGCCATCATCTTGCCCATGGTCGTGTAGGCCTCTTCCTTGGTGGCCGGTTTCGGGTACCGGGCTTTCATGGCGTCAAAATAGGCCTGGGCCTTGTCCGGATGCTCGAACGGGTGGTCCATCAGTTCATAGAAACGGCCGATGTCCGGCACGCTCTTCTTGAGCTCGTCCACACGCTGGTTCATGACGCCGTCAGCATCATAGAGGCCACCGATCGACCCCGAAGCGGGAATCGGATGCGACTTGAGCCAGGAACCGTTGCAATAATCGAAGAAACTGTCTCCGGGCTTGACGGAACGGTCCTTATTGGTCTCGATTTCAGACGGCATCGGCAGCGGGTCTTCGGTAGATCCGTGGAAAATGTCCACACAGGAGGTCAGAAGAACCAGGATAAGGCTGCACGCGAAGGTTTTGATGGGAACAGACATTATGTAAAATATAATTTGGCTAAAATAATAACGCACAAAAGTAGATAATAATTTGAAAATTATTAAATTTGTTAGTTGATTATTGAATCATTGTCCCATGAAAAAAGCACTCAAACACTTCATCGCAGGATGCGCATTGCTTGCAGTCCTGACCTCCTGCTCCGTACTCAGCAAGGCTGTGCAGGGTTCATCTATCGGCTCCGCTACCGGATCTGCCCTCACGAGCGTCATCCAGATCCTGAAATCGACCGGCATGCTCGACCTTTCCAATCTGGGCAATATCATCAATCTGGGCACCATCCTGACTGGCGCCTCTTCGCTGCAGGGCGCATCGTCCGACTTTACCAATGATTTCGCATCCGGCCTGATCAGCGGATCGTCGAACCTGATCAACAGTTCCAACGTAACCGGAGTATTGAATGCGTTGAAGTCGCTGGCCAATACAGACACATCAGCCCTTCAACGCGCCGCATCTGCCGCCAGCTCCGGCAACGCCTTCCAGGTAAGCAATTCAACGGCCGGCGTCCCCGAAACCCTCGCCGCCCTCAACACCATCGCCAGCCTGGTGAAATAAGAGATAGTATCTGAAGAAAGGGAAGTATGCATCACTGCTCCTGAGCAAACAAGGAATTGGTCTTGGGTTTGTAGATGGCGACTTGATTTAACTTTAAAGGTTATTTCATGATCCCGCTGGAAAGAAGTAGCATCTTTCTGTCTGTTTGCGGTTGGCTACACGTTGAAATAGCCTAGCGTTGCGAGCATTTCGAAGATCATGTCCACGTAGGAACTGGAGGTCTCGCTCCAACGGAATCCCAGCCGGTGCAGCACCTGCATCGTGAAAGAGGTCAAAGCCGGATTCATCGTCATCGGGGCACCGCCCGGCGTGGAAGCATACGCCAGGATGCTGGACAGCACCCGGGCTTTTTCCGGATCCGCTTTAGCCTGGTCCATTTTCCGGAGGAATTCATCGTATTCTACATATTCGAGCGGACGGCCGTCATCGAGCCGGATCCGGGAAAGGATGTCGTCCATCGGAAGCAGGTGGTCGTTCGAGACATGGAACACGCAGTTGTCTTTGGGCGTACCGGCCAGCAGGACGATGGCGCGGGCCGTCTCGTCGATCGGAGAGAATTCGAGCCGTGTGTCAAGCAGCGGGTAGGGGCAGACTCCCAGCATCCGGTAGGCCTTGATGCGGCCCATCGTCGTGTTCGCATTGAGATTTGCCTGGAATTCGCCGTCTTCCGCGCGGGGCGAGAGATTGCCGGCGCGCATGATCTTCGCTTCGAGCGTTCCTGCCGCCATGTGTTCCAGGACATGGCGTTCGGCCAGGAATTTCGAGCGGACATACTGGTTGTCGGTGAGCTGACCGAACCAGAGCTGCTGCTCGCTGAGGAAACAGGGCTTCTCGCCGGCCGTCATACCCGCCACGCTTTCCGTCGATACCTGGATGAACCGGGCACCGCACTTCTCACAGAAATCCACGAGTTTGCAGACACCCCGATAGTTGATCTCCTCGATATCGTCGCCCTTGGAGAAATGCTTCACATTGGCGGCGCAGTTGATTACCAGGTCGAAAGCCGTTCCGCAGGTGAGCAGCGTTTCGTAGGATTCCGGCAGGGTAATGTCACCTTCCACAACCCGGACGCGCTTGCCGACCATCAGCCGGTATTTCTTCTCGAAGTAGTAGATCAGCATCTCGGAAAGACGCCGTTCGGCCGTCAGATGGCCCTTGCCGCGCAACAGGCACCAGATGGTGGTCTGTTTCGGCGTCTGCCGGATCAGTTCCCGCAGGATATGGATGCCCAGGAAACCCGTGGCACCGGTCAGAAGGATGTTCGTGCCCAGCGGACGCGGTTCTCCGGCGAGTGCCTCCAGCGTGTTCCGGGAAAGCAGGGCGTTGATGGCGGTATAGTCGTAAGAAGCGATGTCGCTGTCTTCCCGGGCCGCGCTTTCAGTTTCTGCGGCCGGTTCCGTTCCGTTCAGATGGGCGGCCAGGGCCCGGGCGGTCGGATAGATGAACACTTCGCCGTAGCTGAACTTGAGCCCGCGCTTTTCGGCCTCCACCAGCACATTGGTCACCATCAGCGAGGAACCGCCCAGGTCGAAGAAGTTGTCGAGGGCACCGACCCGCTGAATATCGAGCACGCCGCCGAAGACTTCGCAGAGGATCCGTTCCGTTTCGGTGGCGGGTTCCACATAAGTTTCATTCGAGGCCAATACCGGCGCAGGAAGGGCTTTCCGATCCACTTTCTGATTGACATTCAACGGTATCTGCTCGATCTGGGTAAAGGATGCAGGCACCATGTAAGGCGGTTTGCGTTCGCGGATAAAGGCCGCGATTGCCTGGGGATCGAGGGATTCGTCGGCCACGATGTATGCAGCGATGAATTTGCCGCCGGAAGGTGCATCGAAGGCCTGGACCGTGACGTCTTTCACACCGGGATACTCCTGGATGACGGCTTCGACTTCTTTGGTTTCGACGCGGAAGCCGCGGATCTTGACTTGTCCGTCGTTGCGGCCCACGAATTCGATGTTGCCGTCCGGCCGGTAGCGGACGATGTCGCCCGTCCGGTAAACACGGTCATAAGGTGCGTGCTTCTCGAAAGGGTTCCGGATGAAGACTTCTTTCGTTTTGTCGGGCCTGTTCAGATAGCCGCGTCCTACCTGCGGGCCGCTGATCCAAAGTTCTCCGGCAGCGCCGGCCGGCAGCCGTCGTCCACAGTCGTCCACCACATAGAGCCGCAGGTTGTCGAGCGGATGCCCGATGGGAATGTTGTTCTCTTTCTGCTTGACATCGAAAATGGTGGAGAAGATGGTGCATTCCGTGGGACCATAGCCGTTGTGGAACGCATAGGCCGGCGGATCGATGGATACGAGTTTCTCGCCGCCGACGGACAGATGCTTCAGGGCCGGATTGCCCGGGAAATTACGGGCGAACAGCACGCCTACTTGCGTGGTCATGAAGCTGTGCGTGATGTGATTGTCGGTGATGAAGGCACTCAACGCAGCCATATCGTGCCGCGTCTCTTCCGGGATGATGTGGACGCACGCACCGCAGGTCAGGGCGGGGTAGAGGTCCATCATGCAGGCATCGAAGCCGAAACTGGCGTAAGCCGCCACGCGACAGCCGCTGTCCAGTTTGTAATAGCGTTGGTACCACGCGCAGAAATTGACCAGATTCCGATGTTCCAGCATACAACCTTTCGGCACGCCGGTCGAACCGGAGGTATAGAGCAGGATGAACAGGCTGTCCGGCGCGGGCCCTTCGGGGAGCGGGCCTTCCGGAAGAGTTGCAATGGCCGAGGTCAGCAGTTCCTCTCCCTTGTACCCGTTGAGCAGGTCACGCAGCTTGTCTTCCGCGATCAGCAGTTTGGCGGAAGCGTCTTCGACCATGAAATTGAGCCGTTCGGCGGGATAGGACGGGTCGAGCGGCTGATAGGCGCAGCCGGCTTTGAGGACGCCCAGGGCCGTGACGGCCATCAGCTCGCTGCGGCCGATCAGGATGGATACGACGTCTTCCCGGCCCAATCCACGGGAGGCGATATGCGCAGCAATGCGGTCGGTCACCCGGTCGAGCTCGGCATAGGTAAGCGTAGTGTTTTCGTATGCCACGGCCTTGGCGTCCGGCGTCTGCTGTGCTTGGGCGCGGAAGAGAGACACGATAGTCTGCGTGGTATCCACTTGCAGGCTGTAGTGGTTGAAACTGTCCAGCTCCTGCAGCCGCTGGCCGTCCACGAGCGGCAGTGCGTCAAGCGGTCCGTCTTGCAGCATGGCGCGGACGAGCGTCTCCATCGCGTCGGCAAAGTGCTGCATCAGTTCAGGACTGTAGCGGGTCTCATCGTATGCGAGGGCGATGTATTCTTCGCCTTCCCGGCCGTCGATGAAGATGCTCAGCGGGAACTTGGGCGAACCGGTCTCCAGGTTTTCACTCTGGAGGGCCTGGCCGTCCACTTCATACTTGGCGAGAACGCCGACCTGGTAGGCCAGCATCACCTGGGGCTGGAAATCGAAGTCCGCAGCTACTTGGGCGAAAGGATAATACTCGTGCCGGAGCGTTTCCGCGAACTGCTGGTCCGTCTCTTTCAGGTATTCATCGACCGAGCCGTGTCCGATTTCGCTGGAAAGGGCCAGCGTATTGACGAACATGCCGAATGTGTCAGCCGTGCGCAGGTCGCTGCGTCCATTGCTGATGGTGCACAGATAGACCTTCCGGTTGCCACAGAAAGCAGCGACGGTCTGGAATGCGGCGGCCAGATAGTAGCTGGCCGGGGAGATGTTCAGGTCGAGGCAGCGTTGGGCGATGTCGGCGCCTACTTTTTTCGTCAGCAGCGCTTCGTGGCCAGGTTCTTCGCTGGAACGGTCCGGCAGGAGGCCGCTGGCTCCTTCGCAGCCTGTCATCCGTGCTGCGAAAAAGTCGCGGGCGGCCGTGTAGGCTTCGCTTTGCTGCATTTCCTGCTGGTCCTGGACATAGTCGAAATAGGTATAGATCTCGGGAACAGGGGCCTTCCCGGCAAGGGCCTCTGTCAACTGTGTGATGAACAGGTCGTAGGAACGCCCGTCGAAAACGAGATGGTGAAAGTCGGTCAGCAGATAGAGACTGTCTCCGCTCCGGACCACAGTGGCCCGGTAGAGCGGGCCCTCGGACAGGTTGAATGGCTGCCTGAAATTGTCTTTGTATGACGCGAATTCCTTCGGATCGATGGTTTCGCAGCCTGCCTGGAAAGGCGCGTCGACCGGCACTTGGACGACCTGTCCGTCCTGCATCTCGAAATGCGTGTTCAGATAGGGATGGCAGCGCAGCACCTGCTCCACGGCATCCCGGACTTTTTCTGCATCGAGGCTGCCGGGCAGCGTCCAGCACATCGGAATGTTGTAGATGGTCTCGTGCGGGGCTTTCATGCAGTCGAAATAGACGCCCGCCTGCTGGAAGGAAAGCGGCTGCGGCGTATCCGCGCGGTGTCCGACAGGAACGCCGTCTCCGGTGCGTCCGTTGATGAGCGCCTTGAGCACTTCGTTTTCGATGCCTTGCAGCGATGCAGTCTTGACGAAACTGTCCATGTTCATCTGGACCCCGTATTTCTTGTAGAGTTCCGTGGCCAGGCGCAGCGCGGACAACGAGCTGAGGCCATAATAGATGAGCGGTTCGGTGAGCGAGATACCTTCGATATGCACGGTATCGCGGATCAGGTCGGCGATTTCCTGCTCGAGGATATTGAAAGGTGCGTCCGAAGTCCGGTTCTCTTTTTGCTGGGGCTGCGGTTTCGGCAGGGCTTTCCGGTCCACCTTTTGGTTGACATTGAGCGGGATATGATCGATCTGCATCGTGACGGCCGGCACCATGTACGGCGGTTTGCGCTCCACGATGAAGGCGTTCAGTTTTTCGATGTCAACCGGCTCGGAAGCCACAATATAGGCGGCCAGGAACTTGCCGCCGGTACCTTCTTCGTCGAAGGCCTGGACGGTCGCGTCGCTGATGCCCGGATAGTCGAGAATCACAGTCTCCACTTCCTTGAGCTCGATGCGGAAGCCGCGGATCTTGACCTGGGAATCCTTCCGTCCTACAAATTCGATGTCCCCGTCCTCGCGCCAGCGCACCACGTCGCCGGTGCGGTAGATGCGGCAGTAGACAGGGTCTTTCTCGTAGGGATTGGCGATGAATGCCTCGGCTGTCTTCTCGGCTTGTCCCAGGTATCCGCTGCCCACCTGCGGGCCGGCCAGCAGCAATTCACCGGCGGCACCGACCGGAAGCCGCTTTCCGCCGCGGGTGGCGATATAGACGTGGACGCCCGGCAGCGGACGGCCGATAGGGATATTCTCCTCCTGCCGTTCCACGAGTTTGCTCACCGTATAGCAGGTGGTTTCCGTAGGACCGTAACAATTGTAGAGATGATAGGCAGGCGGCGCAAAGCTGGCCATTTTCTCGCCGCCCGTGTAAAGGACCTTGAGTCCCTTGCAGCGAGGGAATGTCATGGCAAACTGCGTGGCCACCTGCGTGGTCATGAAAGCGTGCGTGATGCCGTTCGTCTCGAAGTAGTCTTTGAGGGCCACCAGGTCGAGCCGGATCTGCTCGGGAATGATATGGAGCGTGGCTCCGGCGCAGAGGCAGGTCCACAGATCGCCCATGAAGGCATCGAAGCCGAAACTGGCATAAGCCGTCATCCGGGAGCCGGGGCCGATTCCGAGGCGGGCGGCACTGTTGCGGGCGAAAGCAGCGACATTCCGCTGGGTCAGCATGCAACCCTTGGGATTGCCGGTGGTTCCGCTGGTATAGAGCAGGATGAGCAGGTCGTCCGCATGCGGCGTGCCGGACGGCTTCCCTTCGGGCAGTCCGTTAAAACTGTCTGTCAGAAGCACAGGTCCTTCAAAACCAGCCACCTTTGTCTCGAGGCCTGGATCGGCGATCAGCAGCGCGGCGCCGGCATCCTGGACCATAAAGGCGAGCCGCTCGGCAGGATAGGAGGGATCCAGCGGCTGGTAGGCGCAGCCTGCTTTGACAACGGCCAGCGGAACGATCATCATCTGTTCGCTCCGGTCCAGGATGACTGCCACGACCCCACCGGGCTTGACGGATTGCTGGATGCGAGCGGCCAGCTTGTCGGAGAGCCGGTCCGCTTCCGCATACGTGATCCGTGTTTGACCGGAAACGACAGCGATCTCTTCCGGGGCTTTTTTTACGTTTTCGCGGAACAGGTCGATCAGGTTCGCGTCCAGGTCGAAATCCGGCATACCGGGCAGGAAACGGGTCGTTTTCTTGAGTTGCCTGTCACTGGCGTATCGCAGGTCCGCCAAGGTTTCTGCCGTTTCCATCGAGGTAAGCACGGTCGCGAAACTCTCCGCGAAATTGCGCAGGATCTGCTCGCTGTATTTGTCCGGCCTGTACCAGAAACGTAGGATCTGGCTTCCGTCTTCGCGGCCGAACAGTTCTGCCGAGAGGCCGATGCCCGGCGGATTGGTCCGGAGGTCTTCGGCCGGTATGATGTCATTGCCCAATTTGAGCGTAAGCGTATCGGGTACGAAACGACCCTGGTAGCCGAAGTTGATGCCGTTGCCAAAACCCAGGTCGCGCGAGCAGTCGGCAAACGAGTAGAAGGCGCGGGACCTGGCGCCGCTGATCTGAGTCCTCAGCTGTTCGAGCATCTCGGCGACCGTCAGGGACGGGTTGGCGTCCACGAAGACGGGCATCGTGTGCACGCTCATGGTCAGGGCATTCATCGACGCTCCTTTGCGTCCGTTCCAGATGGTGGTGAAGCCAGCGCGGGTGTCGGCGTTCCAGGCTGCGAGCGTAGCTCCGAAGGCAGCCGTGAAAAGCACGCTGTCCGCGCAACGGAATTGCTGCAGCAGCGTTTTGACCAGCCCGTCCTTGAGCGGGAGTGGCAGGAGGAGTTCCCGGTAGGGTGCTTCTTCCTGGCCGAAGACGTCGGGGAGAAGCCCCGAATCGAGTTGGGCAGCTTCGCCGAATGTCCCGGCATACCAGTTCCGGGCTTCTTCATAGGCGTCTCCCTGTCGCTGTTGTTCTTCCTGAAGGGTAATGTCGAAACCGTTGAGCGGCTCGGCAGGGAGCGTCTCACCGGCATAGGCACGGGCGAGATGCTCGGTCAACAGGAGTGCAGAGGCACCGTCGAAGATGATATGGTGGAAATCGATATACGCATAATTGCCCTCTCCGGTCCGGTAGATCTCCATCCGGAAAAGCGGATCTTTGAGCAGGTCCATAGTCCGGCAGAAATCTTTCCGGACGTCTTCGATGGAAGCGACTTCCCGGATCAGGGGATGCCATGCTTCGCCGCGGTGGTCTTCCACGCGCGGCATACCTTCTTCCAGGACGATTCGTGACAAGGCATAGGGATGTGCCTGGATGACAGCTTCGAATGCCCTTGCCAGACGTTCCGTGTCAATGTCCGCCGGGAGTTTGTAAAGAGAAGCCTGCTGATAGTTTCCGCCATTGGAACCGAGACTTTGGCAGGCCAGATAGATACTGAGTTGGGATTGGGAGAGGGGATAAGTCATAAATGTCAGTCTTATTTCACAAATATAGTGATTTTTTGGGGCCGTTTTTTAGGAATTATGTCTATTTTTAGGGTGTGAAACTTTTCTTGTCAGAGAGACTGAAGCGGATATCGCCCCGGCAGGCTTTCATGCTGTTGCTGGCGGCGGTGGGGCTGCTCATTGTCACCCTGTCGCTCTTTTCTATCTATAAGTCTCGGAAGGTCAGCCTCTTGAATGAGTATGAAAACCTGATGGAAGACCTCCAGATCATCGCGGATGATATATGCAGCAACCTCGATGCGGGGGATCCGGAGTATGATTCTTTTCTGGAGACGACGGCGAAAGTGCAGGCTGAAGGTGAGAATTTTTCGTATCTCCTGCTGGATTCCACCGGTATTGTCATCTCCCCGCAATTCATGGAAGGGAAAGAGTTGGTCATGAAAGACATACGGCCGGTAGATGTGGAAACGCCAGCCTATCTTGCGGAAGTTTGGGGGGAAGATTGTCTTGTGATCCGTTACCAGTTCCCGGACCGGCCGCTTGAATTGGCGGGGGTCTTCGATATGAAATACCTTTTCGCCGACGTCCGTTATACCATCGCTACTTTCCTGTTGGTACTCGCCTTGTTTTTTGGCTTGCTGCTGTTGGTTTTCTGGGTTTGGGTCATTCCGGCCGTAGAACGGATCATGGCGCGGAAAGAACAGGCGGAGCGGGAATTGACGATTGCGCGTGAACTCCAGGCGAAGGCGCTGACGCAGGATTTTCCTCACGATCCGCGCTGTGAAGTGTCTGCCGTCCTCCGTGCGATGAAGGAAGTAGGGGGCGATATCTATCGGTGCAGGCTTATCGGCCGGAAACTGTATTTTGTCGTAGGAGACGTTTCGGACAAGGGGACGGCCGCAGCTTTCATGATGTTCCTGATCAGCAGCACGATCCAGTCCCGGGTGGCGCATGGGGCCCCACTTGCCGGACTGATGGATGATATCAACGGCTTGCTATGCGACAATCCGGACTATGAGATGTTCTGTACGCTTTTCCTCGGTGCCGTGGACCTGGATACGCTGGAACTGGAGTATTGTAATGCGGGCCATACCCGGACGCTGCTTGACGGTGCTTTCCTCGCGCAGGACCCGCAGCTGATCGTCGGTATCGATTCCGACTTCCGTTATCATACCCAGCGTGTCCAGTTGAAGTCCGGTGACCGTATCCTGGTCTATACAGACGGTGTGACGGAAGCACGTGATGAAAACCGTGCCTTTTTCGGTGAGAAGCGCCTGCGCGACTGGATGCAGGCGCGTCCTGCCGAGGAAAGTTGTGCGGGCACGTGTGAGGCTTTACTCGATACGATTGCCCGATTCCGGGGCAAGGCGCCTCAGAATGATGATATTGCAGTTATGTGCATCAAAATACTATGAAGACAACCCTTGAAGAACGAAATGACGTGATCCTTCTCTCCGTCTCCGGAGAACTGGATGCCGATACCTGTCCTGTTTTCCAGAAAGAGATTGAACCTTTGATGGAACGGAAAGCCGCGAAAGTGGAAATGGACCTGAGCAAATTGAACTATATCTCCTCCAAGGCGCTCCGTGTCCTGATTTCCCTGATGCAGCGGCTGATGGATAACGGCGGTTCCCTGACGGTCACGAAGGTTTCCCCGTCCGTGCTGGACATCTTCGATATGACGGGTCTTTCCCGTTCGTTTATCAAAGACTGACCGGCGGAACTGCTCAATTATCCGCGCAAAGGCGGTTGACGAAATGGAAGATTACCTGCGTACGCTTGCGCAGAAGCGGGTAGTCGATGATTATGCGGTGTGCCAAGTAATGTACCTAGTAGGGACGTCTACCGAAATGCCGCGGCAATAACCCCCTGACCCGTCCTGATTTTTCTTTACAGTTTAGAGCCTTCTAAT
>LUZE01000150.1 GCA_001602845.1 Bacteroidales bacterium Bact_13
GGTTGGCAGGTGTGCCCACGCCCATCAGGTAACGGGGCTTGTCCTGCGGCAGGACCGGGTGGAGCAGTTCCAGCATCTCGTACATCTTTTCGGTGGGCTCGCCCACAGCCAGCCCGCCGATGGCGTAGCCTTCGCGGTCGAACTTCATGGCGTGTTCGGCCGCCCGCAGGCGCAGGTCGGGATAGACGCAGCCCTGGACGATGGGGAAGAAGGTCTGGCTGTAGCCGTAGAGGGGTTCCGTTTCGTCGAAATGCCGGATGCAGCGTTCCAGCCAGCGCTGGGTCAGTCCGAGTGACTTTTCCGCATAACGGTAATCCGCGTCGCCCGGACAGCACTCGTCCAGCGCCATGACGATGTCCGCGCCGATGATGCGCTGGGTGTCGACATTGTTCTCCGGCGTGAAGATGTGGCGGGAGCCGTCGATGTGCGACTGGAAGATGCAGCCTTCCTCGGTGAGTTTCCGGCTCTGGGCGAGCGAGAACACCTGGAATCCGCCGCTGTCGGTCAGGATGGGACGGTCCCACGAGGTAAACTTGTGCAGGCCGCCCGCCCGGCGCAGGATGTCGAGGCCGGGGCGCAGGTACAGGTGATAGGTGTTGCCCAGGATGATCTGCGCATGGATGTCTTCCCGCAGATCCTTGTGATAGACGCCCTTGACGGAGCCGACCGTGCCGACCGGCATGAAGATCGGCGTCTCGATCGTGCCGTGGCCGGTGGTGATGCGTCCGCACCGCGCGCTGGTAGAACTGTCCCTGGCTAGTACCTCGAATTCCATTTTTTCGGATAATCAAGCAAAGATAGGCAAAATTGGTATATTTTTCGTTAACTTTAACTGGCAAAACCGCGCTACGATGAAACGAATGATCCTTGCGGCAGCCATGCTGACCGCTTTTGTCTTTACCATGAACGCACAAAACAATTATTCCCGCCTCTGGTCGAAGGTCAAGCAGGCGGAAAAGGAGGGCAAGCCGCAGACCGCGGCCGGCTATCTCCGTGAACTGGAAGAAAAGACGATCAAAGCCGGAGACGTGCTGGAGCAGCTGGTCGTTTCCGAGAACCTGTACGACGATTTGAGGAAGTACAACTGGAAGGAGGCGAACGCTTACTATTCCACTTATGCCACGCTGAACCGCCGCGTGCTGGTCGACAGCCTGGATACCTACATTGAGCAATATGCCGACCACCCGCGCATAATGATGCTGCTGCAGAAACGCCTGCGCAACCACAAGGAAGCGCTCGACCGCCGCTGGCATCCCGTTGCCACCGGTGCGGAGTACCTGGCCGTCCGCAAGGAGGCCGAGGAACTGCTCCGCCACAAACGGGTGGGCTCCTACAAGGAAAGCATCCAGTCGCTGATCGACGCGATGGACAGCCAGTCGCTCTCCAGCAGCCATCACGAGACGATGGCGCCAGGAGAAGCGGGCTATGTCATCAACACGCGCAATGTGAAAGAAGTGGAGGCCAAGGTCTATCGCCTGCTGGACAACAAACTGTTCTTCGAGGGCTTCAAGAACTCCAACGAAGAGACCCTGCGCAAGAACGGCACGCTGGTCTCCACGCAGACCGTCGGGCCGATGGAGAACGACTACAACATCCGGGAAGAAAGCAAGACGACGCTGACCTTCCCCGAGCCGGGCGTCTACGTGGTCCGTTTTGCCGCGATACCGGCCCGGTCGGGCGACGACAACGTGTTCTATGACCAGGTGTACGTGAGCAACGTGGTCGGCGCGGTCCGTACCCGGGAAGGACGGGCGGAGGTTTATGCCGCCGACTTCCGGACGGGCAAGCCTTACGGCGAAGGCACGGTGAGCCTGTACAAGGACCTGTACAAGGAAGGACGCTCCGCCATCCTAAAACTAGATCCGCACAACACGTATGCCTTCCGGGGCGAAGGCTTCCAGACGGTGGACCTGGGCAAGGCGCTGACCGACGATAAAAGCTCGTATGACATCCGGGTCGAGTCGGGCGGTGACATCTATGCCCAGCTGATGAACATCTATTATCAGGACCGCTATCACCGCACGAATGATGAGTACATTTTTGAGCAGGCCGAGATCTTCACCGACCGGGCGCTTTACAAGCCGACCGATACCATTCACTTCAAGATCCTCTGCTTCAAGGCCGGCCAGACGAAAGGCGGCGTGGTTCCCGGCAAGACCGTGAAAATGACGCTCCGCCATGTCTCCGAGGAAAAACCGGTGGCCACGCTGGAAGTCGTGACGAATGAAATGGGTTCCGCCGCCGGCGCGTTCACGCTTCCGGAGGGAGCCAAGAACGGCAACTATATCATCAATGCGGAATATCTTACCAGCCATCGGGTCCGGGTGGAAGAATACAAGCGCCCGAACTTCACGGTGTCGCTCGAACCGGTCACCGAGGCGCTGGCTTACGGCGACGTGGTCAAGCAGTCCGGCCAGCTCCGCAGCTATGCAGGCTATTCCGTGGCGGGCGGCGAAGTCTGGTACCGGATCAGCCGCACGACCCACGACCGGAAGAACGGCCGTTATCTGGGCCGCATCCAGCTGCTGGAGGGCACGGTGATCTCCGATGGCGACGGCCGCTTCGAGATCGTGTTCCCTGCGGAACGCCCCCATCCGGACGACCTGCCCGAAGACGCGCTGCTCTATTCTTCGTATGACATTGCCGTCACCGCGACCGATCCGCAGGGTGAGACGCATGAGGCGGCCATCAGCGTGCCTGTGGCGGACATCCCTGTCGACCTGTCCGTCGAATTGCCAGACAATACGCATTTCGAGAACCGCCTGATCGTCGACAAGGACAACGTGAAGGCCGTCACCGTGACGGGATCCACGCTCAACGGGACGCCCTACGGCTGCCCGGTTGAATGGACGGTGCTCGACGCGGAAGGACGGACCGTGACCCGGAGCGAAGGCGTGACCAACGAGCCCATCGCCTTCGATTTCGGCGCCCTGCCTTCCGGCGACTATACCGTGAAGGCCACCACGGACTTCCGGGGCCGCGAGATCAAGGCCGAGCGCCAGGTTGTCGTGATGAGTACCGACGACCGCCAGCTTCCGTTCAAGTCCACGTATTTCTACTATCCCGTCAAGACGGAAGGGGCCGTGGAGTTCGTGCTCGGCACGACGGAGGACGACCTGTACCTCGAGCTGGAATTCTTCGACAACGACCTGCGCCTCTACCGTGAAGGCGTACACCTGCAGAACGAGATGCGCAAGTTCTCGTTCCCGTACAAGAGCGAATGGCGCAGTGCGGTGAAGATGTCGGTGTTCGGTATCCGGGACGGCCGGGAACTCGACTATACCTATCAGTTCACGCGTCCGGGCGACGTGCGGCTTGACGTGGCGGTGGAAACCTTCCGCGACAAGACCACGCCCGGCAGTACCGAGACGATGACGGTCCGTGCACCGGCCGGCAGCGAGCTGCTGGTATCGATCTACGACGTGACGACCGACCGCTACCGGGCCAATTCCTTCTCGTTCCATCCGCTGCAGGAATACGTGTCGGTTTACCGGCCGGACATCCAGAGCACGCTCAGCCCGCGCCGTTTCATGCGGCTGGAAGACCGCATGCTGATGAAGGGTGCG
>LUZE01000151.1 GCA_001602845.1 Bacteroidales bacterium Bact_13
CCCGCGGATCAACTCGTGTTTGCCAATCCCCGCGGCTTTTCGCAGCTTACCACGTCCTTCGTCGCCTATAGAAGCCAAGGCATCCTCCGTTCGCTCTTTCTTTCTTCGTCTTGAATCATGCTTCAGATTAATGACTTTTATACCATCTAATCTTCTTACATGCCTTTTTTGAAATTGTAGTCCCTTAACTGATCCAGAAAAACTCTTTCTCAATTAACAAACTATCTTTTGCTTTCAGTTTTTTTACCTCGTTTTCTCTCTCCAATAAGTCAATGAACTTGTCGTTTCTTCCGAAACGGGCTGCAAAGGTAAATACTTTTTTTTGAAAACAAAATTTTTTTGAATTTTTTTTGCCAAAAATAAAAAGATGCCCGGTCAAGCCGGGCATGACGACGTCATTTGGTATATAACTCGACCAGGTTCAGGATCACCTGCACGGCCTTCTCCATGCTTTCCACGGGGACGAATTCGAGTTTCCCGTGGAAATTGTGGCCGCCGGCGAAGATGTTCGGGCACGGCAGGCCCATGAACGAGAGCCGCGCACCGTCGGTTCCGCCGCGGATCGGCTGGACCTTCGGCTGGATGCCGGCCATCTCCATGGCCTGGATCGCCTTCTCGACGATGAAGTAGTGCGGCTCGACCATCTCGCGCATGTTGTAGTACTGGTCCTTCATCTCCAGGGTCACGATGTCGCCATACTTATTATTAATAAAGGCGACAGCCTCCTGCATCAGCGCCTTCTTCTTCTCGAAGAGCGCCCGGCCGTGATCGCGGATGATGTAGCTCATCGTCGCCTCCTCCACGGTTCCGTTGAAACCGGTCAGGTGGAAGAAGCCCTCGTAGTCCTGCGTATACTCGGGACGCTGCGCCACGGGCAGCAGGGCGGCCAGTTCCATGCCGACCAGCATGGCGTTGACCATCTTGCCTTTCGCATAACCCGGGTGGATGTTGCAGCCCTGGATGTGGATCTTCACGCCGGCGGCATTGAAGTTCTCGTATTCCAGCTCACCGATCGCGCCGCCGTCCATCGTGTAGGCGTAGTCCGCGGCGAACTTCTTCACGTCGAAGTAGTCCACGCCGCAGCCAATCTCCTCGTCGGGTGTGAAACCGATCTTGATGGTACCGTGCTTCACCTCGGGGTGCGTGAGCAGGTACTCGGCGGCCGTCATGATTTCGGCCACGCCGGCCTTGTCGTCGGCGCCCAGGAGCGTCGTGCCGTCGGTGGTGATGAGCGTCTGGCCCTTGTAGTCCAGCATTTCGGGGAAGTCCGCCACGCGCAGCGCGAGGCCCGGCACACCCTTGAGCGGGATGTCGTTTCCGTCGTAGTCCGGAATGATCTGGGGCTTGATGTCCTTGCCCGAAGCGTCGGGTGCGGTATCGACGTGGGCGATGAAGCCCAGTACAGGCACTTCGCGGCCGAGGTTTGAGGGAATGGTACCCATCACATAGCCATTCTCGTCGAGCGAAGCGTCGGCGATGCCGATGGCCTTCATCTCTTCCACCAGCATCCGCGACAGGTCGAGTTCGCGGAGGCTCGAGGGATGGGTGGTGCCGTTCTCGTCGGACGTGGTCCAGACCGAGATATAGCGCAGGAATTTATCGGTTACTTTTTCCATTATTTCTTTTCGGTTTTCAGGGATGCGTAAATCATGTAGGCGATGATGCACAGGAACGGAATGATGGCGATGGCCTCACCGTAGCTGGCATTCCAGCCGGAGAGGAACCAGTCCACCTTGGCGAACTTGAGGATGGCGCTGACCACGCCCATCAGGGCGCCGCCGGCGATGAAGCCCGAAGCGATCAGCGTGCCCTTCTCCTGACGGGCCGCATTGACAGCCTTGTCCTTGCTGCGCGTGCTCACGAACCAGGAGATGGCGCCGCCCACGAGCAACGGGAGGTTCAGGTCGATGGGGATGAACATACCCAGGCAGAAAGCCAGTGCAGGCACCTTGAAGATAGTCAGCAGGATGGCGATGATGGCGCCGATGCCGTACATCAGCCACGGGGCGCTGCCGCCTTCCATCATCGGCTGGATGACGGCGGCCATGGCGTTGGCCTGCGGGGCGACGAGGGCTTCGGGGCCCGTGAAGCCGTAGGTCTTGTTGAGCAGGATCACCACGCCGGCCACGGTTGCGGCAGCTACCAGCACGCCCAGGAACTTCCAGGTCTCCTGTTTGGCGGGCGTCGTGCCGATCCAGTAACCGATCTTCAGGTCGGTGATGAAACCGCCGGCCGTCGAGAGCGCCGTGCAGACCACGCCGCCGATCAGCAGCGCGGCCACCATGCCGGCATTGCCCTTCAGGCCGCAGGCCACGAGCACGAGCGCCGTGATGATCAGCGTCATGATGGTCATGCCGCTCACCGGGTTCGTACCCACGATGGCGATGGCATTGGCTGCCACCGTCGTAAACAGGAATGCGATGATGGCCACGATGAGCAGGCCCACCAGCGCCTGCCAGACATTGTTCACGATGCCGCCCAGGGCGAAGAACGCGAACACGGCCAGCAGCGCGATGACGATACCGAACACCACGGACTTCATGGAGATGTCCCGCTGGGTGCGTTCCACCTTCTCGGCAGGGCCCTTGTCGCCCTTCTTGCCGAACTCCCGCACAGCCATTCCCACGGCGTCCTTGATGACCTTCGACTGACGGATGATGCCGATAATGCCGGCCGTGGCGATACCGCCGATACCGATCTGGCGTGCATAGGTTCGGAATATCTCGTCGGCCGACATCTGTCCGATCGCGTCGGAGAAGCTCATGCCCAGGAAATCGACGCCACCGCAGAAGGCGCCCATCAGCGGAATGGCCACGAGCCAGACCAGCAGCGAGCCGCAGCAGATGATGAAGGCATACTTCAGGCCGATGATGTAACCCAGGCCGAGCACGGCCGCGCCGGTATTGATCTTCAGCACGACCTTGGCCTTGTCGGCCACCACCTGGCCCCAGTGCATCACCGTGGTCGAGAGCGTTTCAGCCCACAGGCCGAAGGTAGAAACCACGAAGTCGTAGATACCGCCGATCAGGCCGGCCGTCAGCAGGGTCTTCAGGCTCTTGCCGCCGCTCTCGCCGCTGACCAGCACCTGCGTGGTGGCCGTCGCCTCGGGGAACGGGTACTCGCCGTGCTGCTCCTTGACGAAGTATTTGCGGAACGGAATCAGGAACAGGATGCCCAGCACACCACCGAGCAGCGAACTGAGGAACATCTGCACGAAGTTCACGTCCAGGCCCAGGATATAGATGGCCGGCAGCGTGAACACCGCACCCGCCACGATCACGCCGGAGCAGGCACCGATCGACTGGATGATGACATTCTGGCCCAGCGCGCCCTTCTTCTTGGCGGCGCTGGAGAATCCGACGGCCAGGATGGCGATCGGGATGGCGGCCTCGAACACCTGGCCCACCTTCAGTCCGAGGTAGGCTGCGGCCGCCGAAAAGATGATGGTCATGACCAGGCCGAGGCAAACCGACCAGGCCGTGATCTCGGGATAGGTCTTGTCCGGCTTGAGCAGCGGTTCATACTGCTCGCCCGGAGCCAGCTTCCGGAACGCGTTCTCAGGAAGCGAAGCGGGTTTTTTCTCTTCTTCCATATCTTGTTATTTCGATTTCTTTTCTCCCAGATGCTTCTGCCAGTTCCAGGCCGACTGCAGCGTCTCGTCAAGCGACTTTTCGGCTTTCCAGCCGAGCTCCTCGTTGGCGTAAGTCGGATCGGCCCACACGGCCTCGATGTCGCCCGCCCGGCGGCCGACGATCTTGTAATTCAGTTTCAGGTTGTTGACCTTCTCGAAGGTCCGCACGACCTCGAGCGTCGAGACGCCCCTGCCCGTACCGATGTTGAACACCTCGAACGGCTGTTTCATCTTGTCGCCGGTCATGCGACCGACGGCCACGACGTGAGCCTTGGCCAGGTCGGTGACGTTGATGTAGTCGCGGATGCAGGAACCGTCCGGCGTGTTGTAATCGTCGCCGAAAACGCTCAGCATCGGCCGGATGCCCGCTGCCGTCTGCGTCACGAAGGGGATGAGGTTGTTGGGCACGCCGCGCGGCAGTTCGCCGATCTCGGCGCTCGGGTGCGCACCGATGGGATTGAAGTAACGCAGCGCGATCGCGTGGATTTCAGGATAAGCCGCCACGGAATCGCGGATGATGTCTTCGCACATGTGCTTCGTGTTGCCGTAAGGCGAAGTGGCTTCGCGGCGCGGGGTCTGCTCGCTGACCGGCAGTTTCTCCGCCTGTCCGTACACCGTGCAGGAAGATGAGAACACGAGGTTCCGCACCCCGTTCTCACGCATCAGCTGCAGGATGTTCATCAGCGAAACCAGGTTGTTCTGGTAGTACATCAGCGGCTGCTCCACGCTCTCGCCCACCGCCTTGCTGGCAGCAAAATGGATTACGGCGTCGAAACCGTATCTGACAAAGATCCTGCGGAGCGAAGCAAGGCTGCGGCAGTCCACCTTGTGGAAAGGAACCTTGCGCCCGGTGATTTTCCGGATTCCATTCAGGACGGTCCGCTCGGAATTGGAAAGATTGTCAACGATTACTACCTCATAGCCTGCCTCAAGCAGCTCCACGGTGGTATGGGAGCCGATATAGCCCGTACCGCCCGTCACCAAAACACGTTTTGCCATAGCGTTTCTATTATTATTTGAGGTAAAATTACTGAAAAAGTCCCGGTTCGGCAACATATTTGCTATCTTTGTTACAAGTTTAACCTTAAACACTTCAAGATTATGAAGAGATTCGCAACCGTAGTACTGATGCTTTGCATCGCAATGATGTGTACTACCCCTTTTGAGGCACAAAGCCAGAACCGTCGCACCGGAGGCGGCAACTCCGGCAACGCGACCAAGAAAGAGCAGCCTGTTCGCTCTTCAGGATCTTCCACCACGACGGGCACCACTACGACCCGCAGCAGTGAGCCCAAGACCAAGATGGCCACGCCTTCCGGCAGCAGCCAGAACCATCGCAGCACGCAGCCTGCTACCCGTCCCGCCGGACAGGTTCAGGACCGTCGTAACGACAACACGGTAAAGCAGGGCAACAGTGGCAGCCACAGCGCCCAGATCAGCCGTAAGAACAGCGACGTCGGACGCCAGAACATTCCTTCCAAGAATGAAAACAAGGCTCCGAAGCCGAACAACAACAAGAACAACCACAAGAACGGCAAGTTCGACGACCCTGTCTACCGCAACAGCGGGCACAAGCCGGCAGCCGTACAGTATCACAACGAACCTCCGCGTCCGCGCGCACCGCACTACGAAAGGCCTTACCTGGAGCCGCGCCACATGCCGGCACCGTCCTATCGCTACGGCGACCACTACTTCGGACACAGGCTCAACACCCTGCCGAGAGGTTACGTGAAGGTGCATGTCGGCGGACTTGACTACTACTTCTACGACGGCATCTACTACCGGCCTTACGCCCTGGGCGGCTACTACGTCTGCCGTCCTCCGAGAGGAACCACCATCGCTTCCACGCTGCTGAACGTGGCGCTGACCGCCATCACGATCAACACCATCCGCAACGAAATCGAGCGGGCACAGCGGGCGGCTGAACTCTCGAGGGTCTACTCCACCCGCAACAAGGGTTACGTGGTCCGCACGAGCGACGACTACTACACGGGCAACATTGCAGCCCAGCTGAACCAGGAGTACTACTATCAGGACGGTGTGTTCTACATCCTCCACAATGGACAGTACTACGTGATCGAAGCTCCGATCGGCGCCCTGGTCACCGAGATCCCGGCCGACTACGACGAGATCGAACTGGACGGCAAGACCTACTACCTGGTGGAGGACACCATCTACAAGACGACGGTCATCGACGGAGCCCTCTACTTCGAAGTGGTCAGCAACCTGTAAGAAACCTCATAACATAAAAAGAGCCGGCATCGAGCCGGCTTTTTTTATGCGATGTTGTCACGGAATCAATGCCACCTGTAGCCCGTGCCCTCCAACGGATCGGTAGCGGCAGCCTCGCGCTTGCCCTTGCCTGCCTTCCACCAGTTCGTGTAAGCTGCCAGCACTTCCTGCTGGACCTTGGCGTCGTTTATAATAAGGGGGGAACCGTAATCCGCACCATCCATATAGGCACGTTGCACCATGGGATTCTGGGATGGCCAGCCCATCATTCCCTTGTTGATTCCCGTTTGCATGGGATCCAGGGTATGGATACGGGCAGCCTCCGCCATCCAGAGTGCGAACATACCTTCCGAGCACTGGAACATGAGATAAGAGGAAATCGGGTTGGACGGGATGGCCCGGGCGGGGCCGGCGGAGGGATCATCGCCGATGATTTCCGTGGAGTTTCCATATTCCAGCAAGGCGGGAATATGGACCCACTTCACGTCAGGACACCGGATTCCGATCGTCCCGTTGCGGAAGGCCTGCATCACCTCGTCCACGAAGGCCGAAGCTTCGGCCTTGGTTGTAGCGTCCAGATTATCGTAATCCGACAAGTTGCTGCACGCCGTCAGGGACAGCAGCGCAAGCGAAAGTATCACAATCCGTTTCATCATCTTCTGTTATTTGTATAGATAGTACTTCTTCGAAAGTTCTTTGAAAGCATCCACGTCTTTCATCCAGTAGTCATAAATGTCGGAGACGAGGAAGTTCTGGCTGAAGGTCTTGCGGATCCAGTCGGAGCCGCAGACGATGTCGTTGGTGCGGTTCACGCCGCCGTCGAACGGATTGTGGTCCGGATACAGCTTGTGGGCCGCCTGCATCACGTAGAAGTTGATGAGCGTCAGGGTTGCCGCCTCATAATCGGTGAAGAAGTACTGCACGCCGTGGAGCAGTTTGCCCTGGGCGGCTCCGAAGAACGGTTTGTAGTGAATCGTGCGCCATGCCACGCCCGGAATCTGGTAGCTGTCGAGCTCGGCCTTGAAGGCCTCCGCGTCGACCCACTCGGCCGCGAACACCAGGAACGGCAGCGTGTAACCCACACCGATGTTCAGGAACGTGCCCGAGAAGTCGCCCACGATGCCTGCGCAGGGATAACCGACGGCATTCTGCGCCTGCGGCACCTGCGGTGAAGGCAGGATCCACGGCAGGCCGGTCTGGTCGTAGGTCATCGCACGCTGCCAGCCCTCCATCGGAATGACGGACAGCTTGCACTTGAGGGCAGGTTCATCGCCCTTCTCGCCGCAGTTCAGCCCCTCTTCGTTGATCAGCTGTGCCAGCTCGCCCACCGTCAGGCCGTACACGTACGGGATGGCGAACTCGCCGATATAGGAGAAGAAGCCCGGCTCCACATAGTTGCCTTCGACCTTGAGGCCGCCCAGCGGATTGGGACGGTCGAGCACCATCACTTCGATGTCGTTCTCGGCGCAGGCACGCATCATCAGGCCCAGCGCGCTGATGAAGGTATAGGAACGCGTACCGACGTCCTGGATGTCATAGACCACGACATCGAGGCCCTCGAGCATCTCGGGGGTCGGCTTGCGGTACTTGCCGTAGATGGAATAGACCGGCAGGCCGGTCGCCTCGTCGAAGGTGTCCTCGGCATGGCCGCCGGCGTAGATGTCGCCACGGACGCCGTGCTCCGGCGCGAAGAGGCGGACGAGTTCCACGTTTTCAGCCTTGTAGAGGATATCGATTGTCGAATGGAGATTGCGGTCCACGCCGCTCGGATTGGTGAGCAGGCCCACTTTCTTACCTTCCAGGCCGGCGAAACCGCGGTCGCGGAGCACTTCGATACCCGGCTTGACCGCCGGTGCGGGGCAGCAGGTCTGTGCCTGCGAGCGGCAGCAAGCGCTGAGCGCGAGAACCGCTATCATGAGGGTCAGGATTCTTTTCATTGCAGTCATTTATTTGCGTCCGTAATTGGGATCGACCTTGCGGCGGGCCAGGATGGTCACGACAACCGTGGCGATGCAGCAGACCATCACCATCCAGAAGAAGTTCACATAGCCGATGGCCTCCTGGATGTAGCCGGCAATGAAGCCGGGCAGCATCATGCTGAGCGCCATGAAGGCCGTGCAGATGGCATAGTGCGAAGTCTTGAACTCGCCTTCGGAGAAGAACATCATGTAGAGCATATAGGCCGTGAAGCCGAAACCGTAGCCGAACTGCTCGATGGCCACGGCCGTGCTGATGGCGACCAGGTTGGTCGGCTGGACGATGCTCAGGTAGACGAATGTCAGGCAGGGCAGCGTCATGCAGGCAGCCATGGGCCAGAGCGCCTTCCGCAGGCCCACCCGTGAGGCGACGATACCGCCCACGATGCCGCCGGCCAGCAGCGCGATGACACCGATGGTTCCGTAGACCACACCCACGATGTCGGTTCCCAGGCCGAGGCCGCCGCCCACATGGATCAGCCGGTCGCCCGCCATCTGCATCGATTCTTCCACCGGAGCCACCAGGAACGGCTGGCAGAGCTTGATCAGGAATCCTTCCGGAAGACGGTACAGGAGCATGAACACGATGGCCAGCCAGACACCCGGCTTGGTGAAGAAGGTCTTGAACGAATTGCCCAGCTCCCGGAACGTATCCTTGCTGCTGCCGCTTTCGATACGGGGCTTGTCTTCAGCGGGCTTGGGCAGGATGAAGGTATGGAAGAGCGTGATGAGCAGGAACACGATGGCCGCTACGCCGATGGTGATCTGCCAGGAAAGCGGGATGTTGCCGCTGCTCCGCTCGATACGGCCGGCGATGAACACCAGCACGCCCTGTCCGAAGACCGATGCGATGCGGTAGAACGTGCTGCGGATGCCGATGAAGGCAGCCTGGCTGCTCGGGTCATGCGCCAGCATGTAGTAGCCGTCGGCAGCGATGTCGTGCGTCGCCGAAGCAAAAGCAGCGATGATGAAGAGCACCAGCGTGAACCAGAACATCGAGATCGGCACCTGTCCGCCGGCAATGGCGGCGGCGTCGGGCCGTGGCAGGGTCACGGTAAGCAGGATCATCATGGCCGTCATCAGGGCCTGCATCGTGATGATCCACCAGCGCTTGGTCTTGACCACGTCCACGATCGGGCTCCAGATGCCCTTGAGGAACCAGGGGAAATAGAGCAGCGTCGTGAAGAACGCCATCTGGCCGTTCGGAACACCCATCTTGGTGAACATCATCACGGAGATGTTGTTGACCAGGAAGTAAGGCACGCCCTCCGCGAAATAGAGGGTCGGCACCCACCACCAGGGAGATTTTTTCGTCTTTTCCATATAGAATGCTTTTAATATTTCTTTTCGATCGTACTGCCGGGGAAGTAGTGCGCGAGGATCTCGTCGTACGGGTAACCCTTGGCTCCCATCACGGCCGCACCGATCTGGCAAAGGCCTACGCCGTGGCCCCAGCCCGCACCGCGGAGGATGAACTTGCCGCCGGTCTTCTCGACGACGAAGGCCGAGCTGTAGAGGTGGCTGGGCGAGAGCGTCTTGCGGATCTCGAGTTCCTTGCCGATAACCTTGGTTTTCTTCGTACCGACGATCTTCAGCTTCCACAGGCGGCCCGATGTGCCGCGGGCCACCGGAACCAGGTCGAGAATCTCGCCGTAGTCTTCGCCGCTGCGGCGGCGGACCAGTTCGGAAAGCTCCTCGACTGTATATTCGACCGTCCAGCGGTAGAAGTTTTTGGTCTCCTGGTCGAAATTGGTCAGCACCTGCGAGAGGATCTTCTCGTCGCGGGTGTTGCAGAACGCTTCGGGCTCGGAAAGGATCCATTTGCGGGCGTTTTCCTCGACGGTCAGGTCGGGGAAGTCCGAAGGATGGGCGGAGTCGCGCCGCTTGACCAGATAAGGGAACTGTTTCGGCTCCCAGCAGAACTTGAATTCCTCGAACACGCCGCCGCAGCACTTCGAGAAGCGTGCGTCGCAAATCTTCCCGTCATACATCAGCACACGGCCCCAGGTCTGTTCCACGGCATCGCGCACGGCCTGTGTCGAGGCGCGGGAGAGGCCGTAGTAGCGCTGGCAATGGTCGTCGGCGCAAACGTCGAAGTTGACGTGGTCTTCGCGGTCATACCATTTGATGCGCTCCGTATCGGTGTCGGTGCAGGCGGAATAGTCCGCACCCGCGGCCTTGAGTTCCTTGTTCTTCTGGATCTGTGCCAGGATCCAGGAGCGGGAGATGATGCAATGGGCCTTGAGCAGCTCCATCGAGTTGGTGGCCGACATCTCGCTCGAAATGACGCTCACCAGGTAGTTCTCGATGCCGACACAGTTGACGGCGGTCACCTTGCCGTTCTCGACGATAAGTTTCAGGTCGTCCGGGAAAAGCTGGGTCTCCTGGCGGTTCCAGTGGAAATCGACGCCGATGGTGACGTTGCTCAGCTCGAAAGAACCCTTGTCGCCAACGTGTTCAAAATAGACTTCGTCGTACAAGTTCCCCTCGAACAGGATCTTGCCGTCCTGCACCGTCGCGGTATGCACGCCGACCAGATGCCCGGTCATAACGACATTCGTCACCCCCGGCTTGACCGGGGGTCTCATCACGTACGGCGTCTTGAAATTGAACGTCAGCTCCGGCAGCGACACCACGCCGACCGTAAGGATCTCCTGCTTGCGGATCAGTTTTTCTTCCATGATTCGGGATTTTTCTGCATCAAAGGATACTTCGCGGATAATTTCGCCCAACCGCGGGGCGTCAAGTCTTTCAAAGCTCCCGCGCGAGGCGACGATGGCCACGCCGGCCATCTCCACGGCGCCGGGGCTGATGAGGATCTGCTGCGCAGGATCCTCGCTGAAGAAGCAGTCCGGGCGCGATTCGGCCCGGAAGAAAACAACGGTCGTCCAGCCACCCGCGCCGTGCCAGGTCAGCAGGTTCATCCGGGGTTCCCACTCGCGCGGGGTCTGGATTTCGCCCAGGGCAACCAGGCGGGTGAACACGCGTTCCAGGGCCGCTGCATCATTGGACGAAAGTACGAACGCCCCGTCCGCATACTGCGTCAGACGGCTGATGACCACGCCGTCGCGCTTGGCAACGAAACGCAGGGCATCGCCCCGCCGCACCGCACGCTCAACCGGCAGGTTGCCGGCCGGAATGGCCTGGAAATGCATGTGGTCCGGTGCGGAAGCGCCGCACATCGGGCCGTTGTAAAAGAAGAGATATTCGGGCGCCTCATCGGCGAGGGCCAGCATGTCAGCGTAATGGCCGGCGATCTGCTGCCGCTCGTGCCGTGCGACCGAAATGGTAAAGTGCCGGTCGAAAATCGGGAACGGGTTGACGCGGATCCAATAATTGTTCCCTGCGGGCGCGGACCAGTCGAACGTCAGCTGCTCAGGTCCGATGCCGTCAGGGCAGAGGAAACAGGGACGGTGGCGCAGCGTTTCTTCATCGACCTGCGCCATGACCGAGGCCACGCGGCCCGGATTGAAAAAAAGCACCGCGTCGATTCCGTCAACGGGCATCGCGCGGTGTTCCACTTTCTCGAGGGCAGCGTAGTTGTGGAATGCCCTCCCGCGAACCGCCAGTTCGCGGGAGAACATCGCGTCCATACTGTTAGCTAAACTACTCAAGGCGTCATGCCCGACCTGATCGGGCATCTCATTTTATTTCTTGTTCATCGCAATGCGCGCCTTCAGCTCCCACGTGCGGATCCGGTCCTTGTACGTGTTGTTGAGGTTCACCTTGTCGATGTCGAGCGAAGCGTCGGAGTTGTCGTCCCAGCGACGGCAGTTGTACACCGGCTCATAGATGCGGCCGATCTGGTACTCGCGGCTCACGCGGAGGCCGACGGCATAGTCCTCGCCGTACTTTGTGGTCGGGAAGTTGATGGTGCGGAGCATCGGGGTGTAGAACCCGCGCGGAGCGCCGAGGCCGTTGATGCGCAGGGCGTTGTTCCGGCCGTTCTCGGGCGTCCATTCCTTGTGGTCGATGATTCCCGGAGGGATGGTCTCCATATGGAAGTTGGTCATCCGGTAGGTGCCCACGACCATCGCGCAATTCTGCGCATAGAACGCGTCGACAAATTTCTGGACCGTATTCTCGTCTGAATAGACATCGTCGCTGTCGAGCTGGATGGCGAACTTGCCGCACTTGGGATGGTGCAGGGCGGAGTTCCAGTTGCCGCCGATGGCGTGCCAGCTCTTGTCCTGGGCGATGTAGATGAGTTTCGGATCGCCGAGGAACTTCTTGATCACGTCGACCGTACCGTCGTCGGAGTTGTCGTCCACGACGATGACGTTGTACTTGAAGCTGGTCTTCTGGCTCAGGGCGGAGGTGATGGCGTCGCCGATGGTACGCACGCGGTTCTTGCACGGGATCACGACGGAAGCCTCGTATTCGAAGTTGTCGTCGCTGAACTCGATATGTTTGAACTTCGGCTCCAGGTAGCCGCCGATGTCCTTCAGGTGCGCCGTGCATGCCTTTTCCATCTCGATCTGGACGGCACGGTTCTTCGGGTCGACATAGTCGAAGAGCTTCTCGCCGCTCTTGCGGGTGTCGGTCTCCACGTCGTAATACAGGAACTCGTTGATGTGCTCCAGGGCGCCTTTCTGCGAAACTTTCAGGCGAAGGTCGTACATGCCGGCGAACTGGTAGTCCACGTCCATGCGGCTCACGGCTTCCTTGAGGGCGCTCGTGCGGTAGAACAGCAGGCTGCCGAAGTCGAAGTCATCGCGAAGGGCGCCGAACTGGCAGTCGATGACGGGCGCGTTGGTACGCACGTCGCCGCTCTGGTTGAAGTGGTCGGCATAGACCATGGCGGCGCCGGCGTCTTCAATGAGGTTCTCCATGCGCTCGAGCGCGAACCACACGAGGCTCAGCGTCGTGTACTTGGTGGTGATCAGGGTATAGTCCGTGTCGGCGTTCCGGGCAATGGCCTTCACGGCCGTCGTGCTGTTGAGCCCGGGTACTTCGAGGACGCGGCATCCCAGCACTTCCTTCGGTGCCGGTTCCGTTCCCACGTGAAGCAGGAAAATGCGGTTGACAAGTTCCTGGCCTTTCAGATTGGCCACGGTCTGCGCTGCCTGCGCCTCATCCCGGAAAGGGATAAAACAGTTGATGTTCTTCATATCGTGATGGTTTCTTGATTATCTTATTTCACTTCGATGACCTGGACGACGGTGCGTTCGATGACATTCTTGTCGGAATAGACGAC
>LUZE01000152.1 GCA_001602845.1 Bacteroidales bacterium Bact_13
CGCGTCGGCCCCGGCACCATAATGGGCATAGACCTCCCGTACGTGTGATTCAGAAGCGAGCCAGGTATCCAGGTTCACGGAGTCGCGGCCCGTGGCCACGCCGTGGAACCGGGTATCGATATAATCAGGACCGCACTTGAACGGCTGCACTTGCAGGCCATGCCGGCGCAGGGCGCGCAACAAGCCCATCGTGAAGGTGGTCTTGCCACCTCCCGAATGCAGGGCGCCGATCAATAACTGCGGTTTCATTCCTTTGATTTACAAAAGATTATTTGACATCCATCGCGCGGATGATGTCGAAGCAGAAGCCCTTGGAGAGCTCGCGGCCTTTCTCCACCACACCCGTCTTGCAGTCGTAGATGTAGATGGTCGGATAAGTTTCCTCCGCTTCGCCTTCCACTTCGCCGCCAACACCGATGTACGCCTTATTGTTGACCACCACGCTGCGCTGCGAGAAGCGGCCACCGCAATACTGCAGGTCCACGCCGTTGAATTTCACGCGCTCGCGCGAACCGTCGGCGAGGTTGATGATCGAATAGAAGTTGATCTTGCTGTCGATGGACGCCTTGGCGACGAGCGAAGGATCCTGCGAATAACTGAGCGCCTTGCCGTTTCCAAGATACTGGATCGTCAGGAGCTTGCCCTCGGGGTTCGGGAAGCCGTTCCATGTCGTATCGAAAGTCTTGTGGCCTGCGGGAATGCGGCGCAGGATACCCATTTCCGTTCCGTTGACCGTGATCAGTCCGGCCAGGTACAGGTTGTCCGCCTCGTCGTACATGATCATGTTCTGCATCAGCTCGCCGTATGCGCTGCCGGCCGTCTCCTCCATCACACTGGCGGGAACGGCGGTGTTCGATTCGACCTGCATCGTGGCAGGATCGATGACGGCGATATATGTTACGGACGTAACCGCATCGGACTGGCCTGATTCACGCTTTGCCAGATAGAAGTAATAGAGTTTCTTGTCGCTCTTGCGATAAGTCAGCACTCCGGACGTGGAAAGGGCGCCGAATCCTTCAGGAACTTTGATGTCGAGCGTACCCTCGGCCTGGACAGCCATCGTCGATTCAGAGAGCTTCGACCAGATAACCTTCGTAGCCTTGTTGACGGTTCCGACAATCACGAGTGTCGTACTGTCATCGATCCAGGCGTGCGTGTACTTGCGTGCAGTGTACTGGTTGTCCTTGAAGGGGACTTCGGCGTCCTCGACGATCGTCTCTTCACCGGCAGCATTGCGCTCGATGTGGAACTTCACGAAACCGCCCGTCGATTTCTGCGGCACCTGGTAGTAGTACTTGCCGCGGGTAATGCTCTCAAGCGTATAATCCTCCGTAATGTCAATGCCTTTGCCCGTGAATTCTACACGCGGCTGGTCGGCCGTCAGGGAAGAGACACTGCGCACATAAGTGCCGTACTTGTTCTTCGACATGCCACCGTGCTTGGTGGCGCATACGAACAGGTCGAAGTTGTAGTCTTTCACCACCTCCGGTTCCGGCTCCGGTTCCGGCTCGGGTTCTTCGCAACTGACCGCCATGGACAACATCGAGACCATCGCGATGGTCATGACAACAAGGAGTTTTTTCAATTCTTTCATATTCTTTCGTTGATGTGTTTAAACGTTTATAATTATAGGAATAGTCTGAATTTCAAGAAGAACGCCCGTCCTGGCTTTTGCATCTTATAGTTATCGAAAGCCAGGGAGTTCAGCAGGTTGGTGCATTCCAGCGACACATTGTAGCGGCCACCGCGCCAGGAATAGAGCAGTGAGGCGTTGGTGAGGTGCTGCGTCGGGACCTTCGACTTCGAGCTGGCCGAGCCGAAAGCGGCCCAGGTCAGGTAGAACCAGTGTACATATTGGTAGTCAGCCGTCAGCCGCAGCCGGCTGTCACGGAGACCCACATTGCTGAATGTATAGGACGCCTCGGCATTGCAGTACAACCAGGGTCGGTTCGGCGTCCGGTTCTTGTAAGTGACCGACAAGTCACCCGAGGACGTGTATTTCCGCATATCCCGGCTGTCATCGAAGCTGGCGTTCGCTGCGACATGCAGCTTTCCGGCCCAGTCGTAGCGGATCTCGCCGTCCACGCCCTTGATGTGGACCGCCGATTCGTTGACATACTGCATCATTCCCTCCGTCTCGTAGACGGTGGCCCGGATGTAGTTGTCCACAAGCCGCACGAATCCGTTCGTCTCGTACGAGATCGTATGGCCGCCGCCCAGGTCGAAGGTACCGAACAGACCCAGATTGAAGTTTTCGCTGATCTCGGGCTTCAGGGCCACGTTGGCGTAGATCGTCGAGCCGTTGCCGAGCAGTTCGCGCGAGATCGGAAGCCGGATACTGTGCTCATAGGAGCCCTTGACCGCCAATTCCTCGAAAAGGAGATAACGGGAACCCGCACCGTAGCCCACATAGTTTTTCGTGCTGGAGCCGTTGACCTGCCCGGAACCCGTAATGGTCGACAATTCGTTCTGGCCGATTTTCAAATGATTGACATAGTCCTTCACGAAGAAGGCGTTGTTCAGCCGGCCGTTGAGTAGCGACTGGTCGTAGGAAAGGCCGATGATATGCTTGAACAGCACGTCGTCAGTCGGTTCGAAATCCGTATCGAAAGTGTCGGTCTGCTGGTTGCCGGAGCGGTTGAGCAGATAGTTCAGCGCCACGTTGTGTCCTTCGGCAAAGCGATAGTTCAGGTTCGTCCGCGCCACCGTCATCGGTCGCCGGTAGTGGCGCAGGGTCTTGCCGCGGCCCCGGATCTCGCTCTTGCCTCCTTCCATGTACGAACCGTCCCAATAATACATGCGGTATATAGTGTCGACGGTCACGGAATGGTCCCAGGTGTGGGATAACGAGGCCAGCAGCTGCATTCCTTCCGTCAGGAAATCCGTCTTCTCGTATCGGGCGGATGCACTGTACGACAGGGTATGGCGTTCCGCCATGCCGATGACGTGGTCCTGCGTGGCACCGGTCTGGATGTCCTTGTCGATCTTCGACACCAAAGCGGAGACGAAGAAGGCGTCGGCCCAGCTGCGGTCCTGGACGCCGGCCTCGAGCTGGCCGAACAGGGAGAGATAATCGTCGTGGAAACGCGGCAGGTCCTTGATGACGAAAGCCGTCCGCTCTTCGTTCCGTACCTTTACGCCACGCATCAGGTAGTCGTTCTTCGAATAGCTGGCACTGATGACGGGCTTGAAGACCAGGCCGGTCTTCTTTCCGGTGTACTGTGCGTTGAAATCGGCCTTGTGCGTATGAAACGATCCCATGCCGTACGAGAAATCGAGATAGTTGCGGGCGCGGCTGCTCGTGATGATGTTCACGGCGCCACCCAGGGCGTCGCTGCCGAAGCTGGCGGGGATAACACCTTTATAGATTTCGACGCGGTCGATGATGTTGACAGGCAGGTTGGCCAGCGTCATGCCGGTGCCCTTGGCGTCGAGCGGCATCCCGTCGAGGAAATAGCGGATCGAGTTCCCGCTCATGCCGTTGATTGACAAGTCGAAGTCGCTGCCCACGCCGCCCTCTTCGCGGATGCGGATGCCGGCGGTCTTGTCGATGGCCTGGGTAAGCGATTGCAGCGTGCTGGCCTGCAGGCGGATGTTGAGCGCGCCCACGGCGAATGCGCCTTCGCGCAGTTTCTGCTCGCGGCTCCGGGCCGTGACGGTCGCATTCTGCAGCGTGAGCGTATCGCCGAGCGTCCCCTTCACCGACAGGGAATCCTGCCCGTAAACCGGGAAGCACAGCCCCAGGAGGGCCAGCGCCACGATCAGTCTGTTCCTGATATTCATCGATCCGTCAAGCTTTTATTACCCGAAAGCTTCATTACTCAACCGATTCCGGCAGGTCTTCTGGCTTGTCCCCCGCCCGGCGTCTTCCCGTCCCGAAGGACAGTGACTTTTGAATGCCAGGCATCTTCGCGGGACTTACAGCAGCGGTGTCTGCTCCGGATTCGCACCGGATTCCCTTTTCACCCGTCCGCCCCGCAGGAGCGTCGGACACCGAAATCGTGCGCAAAGATAGCAAAATTCCAATTATTTATTATCTTTGTCCCCGATTTTGGTAACCGGGCGGTAAAAGCCGCGCCGGTGCAAGGGAACCCGGTGAAAGGCCGGGGCTGTACCTGCAGCTGTGATCCCCGCAAGGGGTCTGCTTCCAAAACGCCACTGGGCGCTCCGCCTCCCCCGTCTGCCGGGCCGGAACGGAGCGATGCCCGGGAAGGCGGGGGCGGACCGGGGAAAGCCAGAAGACCTGCCAAGACAGTTAAAATGACGCCCGCTCAGGAGCAAGTGGGGCTGATAATGAAGATAAAAGAGCTATTGCTAATCGGATGGGCCCTGTGCCTAGTCCAACCGCTTGCGGCGCAATCGTATCTGCAGGACACGATTCCGGAGACCGTCGTCACGGCCACCGGCACGACGCACCTGCTCAAGGACGTGCCCGTGCAGACCGAGGTCATCACGAGCCGGATGCTGCAGGACTATGCCGGCCGGTCGCTGGAAGACATCCTGGGCGGCCTGACCGCCGCTTTCGCCTTCAATGAGGACGACATGGGGTCGCACATGCAGCTCGGCGGCCTGGGCAACAGCTATATCCTGATTCTGGTCGACGGCAAGCGCATCCACGGTGACGTGGGCGGCGAGAACGACCTCTCGCTGATCGACCCGCAGAACATCGAGAAAATCGAAATCGTCAAGGGCGCTTCCTCCGCCCTGTACGGCAGCGACGCCATCGCGGGCGTGATCAACATCATCACACGCAAGCACCGCGAAGAGGGCCTGCTGCTCGAGAACAGTACCCGCTACGGCTCCTACAACGACCTTCGCCAGCACAATGCCATCGGCCTGAAATACGGGCGCTTCAGCTCGCTCACCAACTTCCAGCTGCAACACTCCGACGGCTGGCAGAATACCTCCGTGGAACATACCACGGGCACGCAGCCGCCTGTCACGGACTCGCAGAACAAGACCGTGAACCGGCACACCAACGCCCAGGTCGGCGAGCAGATCACCTTCGCGGCGTCCGACAAGCTGGAATTCTATGCCGGCGGAACGTATTACTGGAAACGCATCTACCGGCCCAACGGCAAATATGCCCAGTTCGACGTCCATACCTACGACCTCCAGTATCGCAACGCTTCGGCTTCGGCCGGCGCGAAATGGAAACCCAACGCAACGGACGTCGTGACGCTCGACCTCGACTGGAACCGGCACGCCTATATGTATTATTTCACGGCCACGACACTGGTGGAGGATTACGAGAAGAGCAAGGGAACCCTGTATTATCCCTACTTCCCGTATCTGCCCGGCCAGACCGAGATGCAGAGCGACCAGCAGCGGGCGATGGCCAGCCTCAAGGGTGTGTTCTCGCTGCCCGCTGAAAACCGCCTCAACGCTGGCGTCGAGTACCGATACGACTGGTTGTACGCTCCCACGCGCGTAGTCGGCGGCACCGTAAGCGACTGGACGGCGGCCCTGTATGCCCAGGATGAGTGGCAGCACGACTTCGGCCGGAACCGTATCCAGCTGGCCACCGGCGCCCGCCTGACCTGGAACGGCCAGTTCGGCGTGAAGGTTACGCCCAAGGTGTCCGCGATGCTGTCGCTCGGGCTTCCCTGGCGCATCCGCGCCACCTGGAGCCAGGGCTTCAAGACCCCGACGCCCAAGGAGATCCATTACCGATATGTCAAGCAGATGAGCGGCACGTACCTGTTCCTGGGCAACCTGGAACTCCGGCCGCAGACGAGCAACTACGTGTCACTGGGCGGCGAATACATTCTCAACGGCCTGACCATCAACGTAACAGGCTATTACAACCGGGTCAAGGACATGATCACGCTGGTGACGATCCCCAACTACGAGGCGCCGGCTGAATACATCATCCAGTACGACCCGATCCGGACCCGCCAGTACCAGAACGTGGACGATGCGCGGACGGTGGGCGTGGACTTCAATTTCCGATACAGCCTTCGTGACTGGGCTTTCGGCCTGGGATACAGCTGGCTCGACACGGATGCGAACCAGTACGATTCCGACCACGACCGGATGCGGCAGGTCACCATCGACGGCACGGCGCATCACAAGGGAAACCTCTTCGTCACGTGGAACCACCGCTTTTCGCCGGCTTACCGGCTGAGCGCCGGCCTCTATGGCCGGATGTCGTCGAAGCGTCACTACCAGATTGACGGCGACGGCGAGGGCTACCAGATCTGGCGCATTTCTACCGGGCACGACCTGGGCCGGTCGAAGCGGACGACCTGGCGCATCGAGGCCGGCGTGGACAACATCTTCAATTACGTGGACCGCACGCCTCACGGCCTGCACCTGGGCACGACGACGCCGGGCACCACGGTGTACCTGGGCCTGACGGTCCGGTTCAACCAGGGCAAAAAAGTACGCGACAAATTCGATACAACTATAAACAATAATTACAATTCAAAGCAATATGAAGAAAACTAGACTCTTGACTCTCGCCATCCTGGCGGGGCTCGTGTTCGGATTCGCGTCCTGCGATCCGTATGCCAACGACGAGTACAACTACAATGCGTATCAGAGAGCGGTCAACGAGACCGTGAAGTCGCAGAAGAAGAACAACAAGGTCATCCTGCTGGTCGCCTTCGGCTCGACCTGGCAGCAGGCTTTCGATGCGTTCGACGCAACGGTCGATGCCTACCAGAAGGCATTCCCGGGCTATGACGTCTTCCTCTCCTTCTCTTCCGCCATCTGCATCAACCGCGCAGCTGCCGGCGAGAACGCCGAAGACGGCGCCGAGGTCCGCAACTACTATGCTCCGCCGTTCTGGCTCACCGCTTTTGCCCAGAAGGGCGTCATGTACAACGAGATCATCGTCCAATCGCTGCAGGTGATCCCGGGTGAGGAGTACGGTCGCGTGATCAACTACCTTAAGGACTTCGCCAACAACGCGAACGGCGACCTTGACGACGACTACCTGTCCAGGGTCAGCATGAAACTCGGCGTTCCCCTCCTCCAGGATCCCGACAAGGATGTTCCGAATGTAGCCCGTGCCCTCGACAATCTCTACAAGACCCAGGCTGCCAAGGATATCGTCGCCTTCATGGGCCACGGCAACCCGGACGAGTATGACACCTACAAGGCCAACATCCGCTACGTCCAGCTCGAAGAGGCGCTGCAGGCCATCAACCCGCACTATTTCGTCGGTACCGTCGACATGATGGAGAACTTCAAGCCGCATGTGTATGAGCGCATGGCCGATGCCGGCTTCAACAAGGGCGGCATGAAGGTCTATCTGCACCCGCTGATGTCCATTGACGGCGACCACGGTCACAATGACATGGCCGGCGACGACCTGCCCGAGAAATTCCAAAACAAGAGCTACACCTTCGCGGACCTGCTGGCAGAAGCCAACGACGAGGGCGAAGTCGAGGATTGCAGCTGGAAGGTCTTCTTCGGCGCAAAGGGATCCGGCTTTACCTGCGACAACTCCACGATGATCGAGAAAGGCCTGCTTGAGTTGCCCACCATCCGCCAGGTCTGGATGGACCATACCCGCGACGCCATCAATGGCGAACCGCTCGATTACTACCACTCCAAGAATCCCGAATAGTCTTCTATGTTCAAAGGTTTTACCGGATTCCATCTTGTGGACGCGATCCACAAGATGACCACGGAATTCAGGCAGGGGACGCGTTGGCTCAGGTATAAGAACGCCGGACTGCTGCTGACCGCAGCAGCCACCATAACGTTATTCCTGCTTCCGACCAGTGCTTTCGGGATTGAAGGCCTGACCATCGTCCAGCAGCGCATTATCGCCATCTTTGCCTTTGCGACGCTGATGTGGATCATGGAGCCGGTTCCGGCGTGGGCCACGTCCATCGCGATCATGGCCATGCTGCTGTTCTTCGCTTCGGATTCCGGCATCAAATGGATCTGCGAGCCGGAACAGGTCGGTACGCTGCTCAGTTACAAAGGTATCATGGCCTGCTTCGCCGATCCGGTGATCATGCTGTTCCTCGGCGGTTTCGTGCTGGCCATCGCGGCGACGAAGACCGGCCTGGACGTCCATCTAGCCAAGATCCTGCTCAAGCCGTTCGGCCGAAAGAGTGAGATGGTGCTGCTGGGCTTCCTGCTGATTACCGGCCTCTTCTCGATGTTCATCAGCAACACCGCCACGGCGGCCATGATGCTGACCTTCCTGGCTCCGGTGTTCAAGCAGCTGCCAGCCAACGGAAAAGGCCGCATCGCCATGGCGCTCAGTATCCCCGTCGCCGCCAACCTGGGCGGCATCGGCACGCCGATCGGCACCCCTCCGAACACCATTGCGCTGAAGTACCTCAACGACCCCGAGGGCCTGAACCTGGGCATCGGCTTCGGCCAGTGGATGCTGATGATGGTGCCGCTCGTGATCTTGCTGCTGTTCATCAGCTGGCTGATCATCAAGAAGATCTTCCCGTTCACACAGAAGACCGTCGACCTGGTCATCGAAGGCGAACTGAAACGTGACCGCAAGACCAAGATCGTCATCGTGACGTTCATCGTCACCGTGCTGCTCTGGTTGCTCGACTCGTTTACCGGCATCAACACCTATACGGTAGCCCTCGTGCCGCTGGCCGTATTCTGTACGACCGGCGTCGTCGACCGGCGCGACCTCGAGGAGATTAACTGGTCGGTCATCTGGATGGTGGCCGGCGGCTTTGCACTGGGTTACGCCATGAATGTCTCCGGACTGGCCTCGCTGGTCGTCAAGAGCATTCCGTTCGATTCGTTCTCACCGGTGCTGATCCTGATCCTGTCGGGCCTGATCTGCTATGCTCTATCAAACTTCATATCGAATTCTGCCACCGCAGCCCTGCTGATGCCGATCCTGGCCGTGGTCTGTACGGCGATGGGCGACAAACTCGCTCCCATCGGCGGTACGGCCATCGTGCTCATCGGTGTGGCCATCGCCTCGAGCAGTGCGATGGTGCTGCCGATCTCGACCCCGCCGAACGCCCTGGCCTTCGCCACGAACCTCGTGAAACAGAAGGACATGGCCAAGATCGGCCTGATCGTCGGCATCATCAGCATGGTGCTCGGGTACCTCTTCCTCTACGGTTTCGGAACCTTACACCTAATGTAGAGGCCTTGTTTTCATTATAGTGTGTGTCGGCCCCGCGAACCTGCCAGTCGCGGGGCCATTTTTTTCAGCAGGATTTATAGTCCGATGGCTTTATTTTTCTGTGCTCAACTGCTCGGTAGCGTAATCATATTCCGAGCCCCTTGTACTGTGCGGAATGCTGAAAATGAGTACCATAACAAGCACGGCCAGGCAGACGGCCCACTTATTGTGCTTCCACTTCAGCGTAGCAAGGGCTGCAAGGAAGAACAGGAAGGAAATGAGGGTCTTATTGTCGGTAAGGTCCGTGCCGAGCGGGAACCCCGTCCACCAGGGACCGAAAGCTGCGTGTTGCACGAGCGGTCCCAGGATGAAACCTCCGATGAATAGTGTCGCTGCCGTAATCCAAAGCCACACGCTGTATTTCTTGCGAGTGATCACCAAAAAGAATGTATAGACAGCAAACAGCATGGCCGCGAACATGAAGAGGATGTGCGGAATCAGGATCCCGGCAGGAACATCGTTCCTGAAACGAATCACGACGGGCTCGCCTGCAGGATAGTCCTTCCCGTCGATGGTGATGTAATATTGCAGTTTCCCGGCAACGGGCTGTACCGGCAGTGCGGCCTGCAGGTCAGCCGCTTTCCGGTTGAAATCCACCGTCGTGAATGCATCCGAAGTTGGATAGCGGCGATAATGCAGCTGTGCAGAGGTGTTTGCCGGCAAGCCCTTGAGCGTCACGGTCTGGTCGTGCCGTACGCCGCTTCTGGGCAATTTTATCTGATAGTCGTCTCCCTGAAGCTCAATGGTTAGCTGCTTGGGATTCGTAGGACCTGTTCTGCGCTGATAGATACTCAGTGTCAAGGTAATAATAATGGCCAGAAGCCAGCAGATCCATTTTTTCATTTTTCAGAAGGCGTTAATTGAACTTGAAACAGGATGGTCTCATCACCGCGAAGCACTTTCACGGGAATGGTAGTGCCTGCCTGGAGTTCAGACAGGCGCTGCATATACTCCTGGATATCCTTGACGGGCTTGCCATCGATTTCCTGAATAATGTCGCCGCTTCGCATGCCCGCTGTATGAGCAGGCTTCCCTGGCATCACGATGTCTGCACGAAGTCCAGGGGTAGTACTTGCCCCCGTGACGTCGGGCATCAGGCCCAATGTCACTTTAAACGAAGCGTGGTTCATCGTATTGCTGCTGGGCACATTGATGAAATCGGGTGTCTCCGGCAGGTTTGCCAGCTGCCCGACCAGTTCCCTGGTGAAGGCCAGAGTCAGCTGCATACCATCATAATTCAGGGTGGACGGGACATCATCGGGCGTGTGGTATTCCATGTGTCCCCCTGTTGTAAGATTAAAAACGGGGATTTCTGCCGCCACGAACGATGCTTGATCGCTCGGACCATAACCATCGGGAGTACAGGTGATATGCAGGCCAGTCCTTTCGGACGCCGCTTCTGCCATGGACTTGAATTCCGTGCTTGTTCCCGTTCCGGATACGCTCAGGGAACTGTCGCGCATGCGTCCCACCATATCCAGGTTCACCATAGCGACAATACCTTTCAGATCGGCAGGAAGGTTGCGGCGCCGGTCATCGGCGTGCTTCATCCATTCCACAAAACTCTTGGAACCGACAATGCCCTGTTCTTCTGCACCAAAGAATGCGAAGACAATGCTTCGCGGAGATCCGGTTTTTTTGAAATGCCTGGCGAGTTCAAGAATCACGGCATCGCCGCTGGCATTATCGTCGGCCCCAGGATGAACGCCTAGTGTATCGGGGCGACGTGAGCCTGACTTTTCTCCGCCCATTCCCAGATGGTCGTAATGTGCTCCGACGAGAATGTATTCGTGTCTCAGGTGCTTGTCCTTACCAGGAAGGACGGCGATAATGTTGTGGGCGTTCTTCGGATTCTCTTTCCCAAATGAGAAATCCTGATAAAACCCCTTGTTCTTTCTCTCCCTGACAACGCGCTTGAGCTTCAAACTCCGTAACTTGCCGGCCAGATATTCGGAAGCGAGGGTGTCGCCAGCCGTAGCGGGGAATCTGCCACCGAGCTCCTGCGAAGCCAGATATTCCACGGTTTGTTTCATTCCATCCTGATTTTGTGCATTAACCTGCAAGGAAAATACGGAAATCAAACCCAAGATAAACAACGTCTTCTTCATGATGCAAATATAGAAATAACTCCTAAAGCGAAAAAAAACTATCTTTGTACTTATGAGACGTTTCTTTTTCCTTTTTGGGCTGCTCCTGCTGGCAACAGCCGGTATGTCGGCGCAGGATCTGACAAATACGATACAGCCAGGTGACAAGACGGCGCTGCTGATGGTGCATTTCGGCACCACATACGACGAAACGCGAACCAAGACGATCGATGCCATCAATGCCAAGGCGCAGGCGGCCTTTCCGGAACTGGCTTTCCGCGAGGCTTACACCTCGCGCATCGTGATCCGCCGGCTGAAGGCGCGCGGCATCGAAAAGCAGACTCCGCTCGAGGCGTTGTTCGCCCTTCGGGCAGAAGGATTCACCCGTGTCATCGTCCAGAGTTCCACCCTGCTGGAGGGTGCCGAGATGGAGTCGCTGCGACGGGACGTCGCCAGCGTGGAAGGTTTCTTCAGGGAGATCCGGATCGGAACGCCGCTGCTTTATGATGTGGAAGACTGCCGGAAGGTCGTGGACATCCTGGCCACACGCCACGCCGATGCTGCCGACGGGAAGCAAAAAGCCCACGTGGTGCTGGTCGGTCACGGCACTTATACGCCTGCAACCGCCACATACAGCCAGATCGACTATATGTTCTCGGCACAGGGCCATCCCCTTTTCCACGTAGGGACCCTTGAGGGCTATCCGACCTTCGAGACCCTGCTGGACAAGCTCAAGGAAGCCAAAGCACGCCGCGTGACGCTCGTCCCGCTGCTTTTCGTCGCCGGCGACCACGCCACGAACGACATCGCCGTCGAATGGAAAAAGGCACTCGAAGCCCAGGGCATGCAGGTCGGACTCCGGCTCGAAGGCCTGGGAGAGATTCCCGAAATCCAGGATATCTACATCGCACATATCCGCCATTCCCTGGACCACGCACCCG
>LUZE01000153.1 GCA_001602845.1 Bacteroidales bacterium Bact_13
GTACCTGATTTCTCCCATCGCGGGGCATGAGAAGGATCTGACGGAGTTCTACGATGGCCAGAACCTGGTGTGCCGCATCATGCCGGATGCCGGCGGAGAACCCTACACCAACTTGTGCGTACCCGACAGTTACCTGCCTTTCAACTGGAATTTTGAAGATAAGACGATCTGGGGCGGCTGGTTCTGGCTGTGGAACTATTCCACGGCGGACACCGTCGTCGAACTCGCTTACGGATTGTTCGACAGCGATGACCGTTTCAAGGAGATCCTTTCGGAAACCGTCCAGCTCCGTACCGATACCGATTATGTGCCTGAAATGACGATTACCCTGCCGAAGAAGATAGCGGACGGTGACTGTATCCTGCTGGCCCGGCGTGAAGGCGGCAAGTGGATCCCGCTGGCGCAATCGCGGCAAAGCTACATCCGGTTCAACCGGTCCCGCAAGCTTTCGGAGATGGTTTCGGTCGGGCATTCGTTCGGACCTCCCGACAACTACGACCCGTCCGGGAAGCCGACGGTGTTCTTCGACGTGTATAAGGATGTCTGGTGGACGGTTACTTCCGAGTATGATGGGACGGTCGTGCTTGAAAGTTCGTATGGAACGTATTCGCACAAGGATACGGTGGTGCGCGCGGCGATGACGGACTCCGAGACGGGCATGGCCCGGTTCGAGTGCCGGCTGCCGGAGGGAACCTACCGGCTGACCCTCCGCAATTTCGACGATACGTTCACGATTACGTTCACTTTGTAGGTTGGAAGTTTTTTTATATCTTTGCCGGATATGGAAGAATCCACGAAATTGAAGTCCTTGCGGGGAAGCCACGCTTCCGACACGGTCGTCGCGATCGGATCGGGAGAGGGGCGTGTCCTGGTAGGCGGCGGACATTTCGCCCTGATGGCGGGTCCCTGTTCCGTCGAATCGGAAGAACAGGTCCTGCGGATCGCTAAAGCCGTCAAGGCCGCCGGCGCCGACATGCTGCGCGGAGGTGCCTTCAAGCCCCGCACTTCTCCCTACGATTTCCAGGGACTGGGCATCGAAGGGCTGAAGATGCTCGTCAAGGCCCGCGAGGCGACGGGACTTCCCATCGTTTCCGAGCTGATGGGCGACAAGCACCTGGACTTCTTCCTCGAGCATGTCGACCTGATCCAGGTCGGTTCCCGGAACATGCAGAACTACGACCTGCTCAAGGCGTTGTCGCGTGTCCGGAAGCCTGTGCTCCTGAAGCGGGGATTCTCCAGTACCGTCAAGGAGTGGCTCCTGAGCGCGGAATACCTGCTTTCCGGTGGAAATGAACAGGTGATCCTGTGCGAGCGCGGAATCCGAAGTTTCGATCCCAGCACACGCAGCGTCATGGACCTGTCCGTCGTCCCGCTGGTCAAGGAGCTTTCCCACCTGCCCGTGATCGTCGATCCGAGCCACGGTACGGGCCGTTCTTCCCTCGTGCCTTCCATGTCGCTGGCGGCTGTCGCCGCCGGTGCGGACGGCCTGATCATCGAGGTACACGACGATCCGGAACATGCCTTGAGCGATGGATTCCAATCGATTACGCCGGAATGCCTGGCCGGAGTGAATGAGCGTATCCGCAAGTTCAGAACCCTTTTTTAATCCGCTTGCCGATGGACCTGCAAGACTACAGGGACAGGATTGATGCCGTCGACGACGAAATTGTCCGTCTTTTCCGCCGCCGCATGGAAATCGTGGAAGAGCTGGGCCGCTACAAGCTGGAGCAGGGTCTTCCCATCGAGGACGTCCGCCGCGAGTCGGCGGTCGTCGAGCGTCTGACCGAGTCATTCCCGGAAGCATTCAGGCCTTCGCTCCATCGCCTGTACGACACGTTTTTCTCCATCAGCAAGGACTATATGTCCCTTTATCTTCCTGAAAACAAAAAACAATCATAATCATGAAGCGCTTCTTTCTGCCCATTGCGGCCCTGTTGATGCTTGTTTCCTCGTGCTTCGTCACGCCCGACATCACGTTCAAGGACGGGACGGTTCCCGAATTGGCATTCAGCAAAACCGGCGGCACCCTGTCATTCTCTTTCAATGCCACCAGTGACTGGTCGGCCACCACTTCTGCCGGCTGGCTGACGCTCAATCCGGATTCCGGCATTGCCGGCGACTTTAACGTAACGGTGAAGGCTGCGGCCAACGATACGCCCGATGACCGCTCGGCTACGATTACGGTGCAGTGCGGTGACGTCGTCAAGACGGTTTCCGTGCAGCAGAAGCAGAAGGACATGCTGACCCTCTCGAAGAGCATCTTCGAAGTGGGTGAGGAAGGCGGACGGATTACCGTCGATGTTTCCACCAACGTGCCCGTTTCTGCCCGCGTCGCGAAGGGAGATGCCTGGATCAGCCAGACCAAGGGCCTTGAGACATCGCAATACTCATTCGAGATCGCGGCCAATACCGGCGAAGATGAACGGACGGGCGAGATATGGTTCTTAAGTTCGGAATCGGGACTTACCGAGAAAGTGACGGTCAGCCAGAAAGCGCCGGCAATCTTCGAGCTCTCTGCCTCTGAAACCACTGTAGAAAGTGGCGGCGGCACGTTCACCGTGACGGTGCGCTCGTCGCTCGAATACTCCGTCAGCTCGATGCCGGAATGGGTGAAACAAATTTCAGTCAAGGCCGTATCCAAGAAGGTCCACACTTTCGAAGTAGCTGCCAATCCGGACCAGGAAGCACGCAGCGGCGTCATCGTGTTCTGCAACGAAAGTGGCGTTTGCGTACCTTTCAACGTCAACCAGGAAGCCGCTCCGGAACCGGAACCCGGCATCGACTGGAGCAGGGATTTCGCGCACAAGTCACTCATCATGCGTTTTACGGCCACCTGGTGCGGCTATTGCCCGATCATGGCCGAGACCGTCGCGCTGGCACAGAGCCGTCGTCCGGGCCGGTATGAGCCTGTGAATATCCATGGCGGCAGCAGTGACCTGGAATTCGCATCCTACAAGCCGTTGATGTCCGATTACAAAATCAGCGGTTATCCGACCTCCGTCGTGGACGGGCGCCGTACTTTGCAGAACTATAATTCCTCTTATGGCGCGACCCTGATCGAGAAGTTCCAGGATGAAACTGAAAGCTCCTATCCGACGGCTACCGCGGTCGGCATCCGGTCGGTGTTCAGCGGCAACGAACTGTCCGTGGACGTGGATGTCTTCTGCAAGGAGGCGGACTCCTACAAGCTGACCGTCATGGTGCTGGAAGACGGGATCGTGGGCTATCAGGCGGACTATACCAACGGCGACCACGCGCAGTATACGCACGATGCCGTCGCCCGCCTCGTGTTGACCGACGTGCGGGGTGACGCTTTCTCGACCTTGGAGGAAAAAACAGCAAAGACGTTCTCCTTCAAGGCCGATATTTCGAAGTACGTCAAGGACAATCTCCGCGTCCTCGTATATGTGCAGCGGGAATTCGGCACGCAGAAGAAGCTGACGGACTATTCCCTCAAGTTCTATGTGGACAACGCGGCTTCCGCCAAGGCGGGGATGACGCTGGAGCCTGCACTGAAATAAGAATAAAGTGAGAAAGGGTCTGATCCTTACGCTGTTGCTTGCGCTGTCGCTTCCCGCGGCGGCGCAGCTGCCCTTATGGGGCGGCCAGCTCACCGGCGGCCTGGAATCAGACATGGCCCTGTACCGGGGCGGTTCTTTCGCCGCGAACAATTACCTGAAACTGGATTATGTCCACGGCCGCTTTTCGGCCGGCCTGCAGATGGAGTATTACCCGACGCCGCTGCTGGGCTATGCGTCTGAACTCAAGGGATTCGGCGTGCCGGGCAAGTATATTGCCTGGACGGCCGAAACCTGGAGCCTGACCCTGGGCGATTTCTATGACCAGTTCGGCAGCGGGCTCCTGCTTCGCAGCTGGGAGGACCGCAGCCTGGGCTGGAACAATTCGATCGGCGGCGCACGTGCTACCCTGCGCACGGCGGACGACCGTTTTACCGCCCGGGTTCTCTATGGCTTTCCCCGCAAGTACCTTTGGTACGATTCTTCCCAGATTGCGGGAGCGGACCTGACGTTCCGGCTGAACGACATATTCGCGTTTGAAGGGTGCTTTACCGACCGGATTTCCGCCACTGGCCATTCACTGGGCGGATCCCTGGCGGCATCCTGCGACGCCGGCGGTTTCTCGGGTAAGGCGGAATATGTCATGATGGGGGCTGGAAACGCACAGCTGCTGTCGCTGAACTATGCGGCGCGTTCCGTTTCGGCCTCGGTAACCCTGCGGCGCCTCGTCAGGATGGACGATCCCCTGCAGTTGAATTACCTCCCGGCGCTCTGCCAGGAACAGACCTATATGCTGGCTTCGCTCAACCCGTACACGACCTTCGGGGCGGGGGAGATCGGCGGCGTGGCGGACTTTTACTGGCGGATCAAAAAGTCGTGGAAGATCCATCTGAACGGATCGATGATCTACGCCCTGCCGCTGGCCCTCAAGAACTACGACCATTGCCGGATGGCATACCGCGATTTCAATGGCGAGGTGGAGCGGCGATGGAACAGCCGCCTGAAAACCATCCTGTTCGTCAGCATCCAGGAACATTCGCCGTCCCATGGCGACCGGAAGGCCACCAACGCGCAGAATGCCTTCGTGCTGGATGCGCTTTACCGTTTTACCGACAATTTCTCGCTGCGGGCGCAGGCCCAGTACCTGTATTCGCAGGAGCTGACAAAGGACTGGATGGCCGGCCTGCTCGAAGCGGGCATGGCTCCGCACTGGAGCGTCCATGTCAGCGACATGTACAATCACGGAGACACCCATGAACATTATTGGGAAGCGGGCGTTTCGTATTCCCGTTCCTCATTCAAGCTGGCGCTCAGTTACGGGCACCAGCGGGCGGGCTATCTCTGCTCCGGCGGCGTCTGCCGCTGGCAACCTGAATATACCGGCGGCATGCTCCGCCTGAACTATAATTTCTGATGCCGATGAAACGAAGATTGCTGTTCTTTGTGGTTCTGGCGCTGGGCCTGGCAACGGCCTGCGTGGGCGTTCACGAGGACGAACCGGAGCCGGTCGTGCCGGTCATTGATCCGGAAGACGGCAGCGCGGATATCGGCACACGTTTCTTCCACCGCAGCCTGGCGCTGGAATTCACCGCTACGTGGTGTCAGTACTGCCCGAACATGGCTGAAGCCCTTCGTACGGCCCAGGGACAGCGGCCGGGGCGCCTGGTTGAGATCGCCGTCCACTACGCCGATGACATGGCGGCCCCGGAATCCGCGACACTGTCAGATCGCTTCAACGTGACAAGCTATCCGACAATGATTCTCGACTGGGATTCCGCTACGGCTTTCCAGAGCCCGGATCCGGCACCGATGGTCTGGCATGTCGACCAGCGGCTGAAGCAGACGGTCAGCGGCATTGCGGTCGACGCATCCCTTGCGTCGGCGGTCCGGATTTCTGTAAAGGCTGCTGCATCAGGGAATTACCGTGTCGCAGCGGTGCTTGTGACGGACGGCATCGTGGCCGAACAGGCCGGATACGGGCCGGGCTTCACGAACAACGCCGTTCTCACCGGTTTCCTTACGGACCTGACGGGCCAGGCCCTCGGATCCCTGGAACCGGACGCGGAAGCTTCCCGTGAGTTTCAGCTCCCGCAGCCTTCATCCGGCACGCGCATCGTAGCGTGGGTATTTCGCGAAGCGGAAGGCGGCATGCTTGTTGATAATGTGGCACAGTGTGCCCTTGGCAAAAAGATAGACTATCGTTATGAAGCGGATTAAAGTTCTGGCGTTTTCGCTGTCCCTGCTGGCAGCCGTCGCTGCTTATGGCCAGGATGCAGGCCAGATCAAGTTGCTAACCCTTGACGGAAAGACCGTCACGCCGGCTTCGTGGGTGGACGGAAAGACGCCTTTCGTGGTCTCTTTCTGGTTCGCTTCATGCAAATATTGCTTCGAGGAGATGGATGCCGTCAGCGAGCGTTTTGAGGAGTGGAGCGGGGAAGTGCCTTTCCGTTTCATCGGGGTCTGTACGGACGACGCGCGCGGCCTGGCCAAGGCCAAGGCGCTCTGCCGGAGCCGGGGCTGGGATGACTTCCAGTTCTATTTCGACACGAACAAGGAGTACATGCGTGCCATGAACGTGGTCACGATGCCGCACCTGCTGTTGTTCGACAAGGACGGGAAGCTGGTCTATACGCACATCGGCTACACGCCGGGCGACGAGAATCTCCTCTGGAAGGAGATCAGGAAGTTGAAATGACGGAAATAATACGTATCTTTATACCATAAACCAAATAAACGACACGATCATGGCAAAGTATGAATGCGACCTCTGCGGGTATGTTTACGATCCCGCGAAAGGCGATCCGGATGCAGGCATTCCGGCCGGTACTTCTTTTGAAAACCTTCCCGCTGACTGGGTGTGCCCGCTCTGCGGCGCCGGCAAGGGTGATTTTTCGGCTAAATAGCTGGTCTCGATGAAGCGTTGTATCGCAGCCCTGCTGATGGTGGCTGCCGTATTGTCGTGTGCCTCCGGATGCCGCAAGGCGGCTGTTCAGCCGGAGGAGCCCAAGATGCAGACGGGCGATTTGCTCTTCGTTGGAATCCCGATGGATTACTGGTCGGATGATTCTATGGCACAGGCTATTGCGTCAGCTACCTCAAGTGGAGATACGGTTAATTTCATCCACACGGCCATCCTGGAAGTGGACAGTATCGGGGCAGTCTGGGTCATCGATGCGACGATTGCCCATGGTGTGGACCGGCATCCGCTCGACACGCTGCTCGCCGACTTTACGCTCAGCCAGCCCGGCGCTGTCGAGACTTTCGAGGTCTGGCGCCTGAAGGACAACCGTGACGCCGTCCGTTTCGTGGAGCAGGCCAAGTCGCTGCTGGGTGAGGAATACGATGTGTATTTCAAAGGAGACAACGGACGTCACTATTGCACGGAACTGGTTTTCGACCTTTATGTGGATGCAGCCGGAAAGCATATTTTCGACTGGGTTCCGATGAATTTCCTGGACAAGGAGGGTGACATGCCCGCATATTGGGAAAAACTTTTCAGCCTGCTGGGCGAGGAGGTGCCGCAGGGCGAACCCGGCACCAACCCGCAGATGATGCGCGAGAGTCCGGCTATTTATCACGTAATGTCCTGGACGAGATAACGGTATGGAGGAACAACGCAATATCGACAAACTGGCCGGCTGGGTACTGAAGATCGGCGTTCTGGCGGTTATAGCCGCGCTCTGCTGGTATTTCCGCAGCGTGCTGGTTTATATGATATTGGCCTTCGTCGTCTCGCTTGTCGGCCAGCCGATCATGCGCCTGCTGCGCCGTATCCGGATCAAGGGAAAGTCACTCCCGGACGGGCTTCTGGCCGTTATCACGCTGATCCTCATCCTGATCGGGGCCGTGTTGTTCATTACGCAGATCATTCCTGTGGTGGCAGGGATCGTCCGTGATGCATCCGCGATGAACTCCATCGATGTGCCCTACAACAGCCTGATTGACCGTTTCAACGACTGGGTTTACGGACTGTTCCCGTCTGTCGGGCGTGATTTCGATATCGTGACAGCCGTGCTCGACCGGATCCGTGAAGTGATCAATCTGTCGAATGTCTCGTCTGTCATCGGATCTGTGGCATCGGCAGCTGCTTCCGTCGCGGTGGGCCTGTTCTCCGTCGTCTTTATCTCCTTCTTTTTCATCAAGGACGAATCCTTGTTCGGCAAGATCGTCTGCGCGCTGGTCCCCGACAGGATCGAGTCATCCGTCAATTCGACGATCAGCGACATCACGCATCTGCTGTCCCGTTATTTTATCGGGCTGATCATCGAGGTCGTGGGCGTTATCCTGCTTGATTTTCTCGGCCTCTGGCTTATCGCCCGTATCGGACCGGACTATGCGATCGGCATTGCCTTCATCGCCGGCCTGCTCAACATCATTCCGTATGTCGGCCCGCTGCTGGGCGAGGTTATCGGCGTATTGCTTTGTCTGGTGCTGAAATACGGTGCCGGCGTCGGTCTGAACGTGCCTGTGTGGGCCTTTGTGCTGATTGTGCTGGCCATCATGCTGGCTGTCCAGCTGATTGACAATTTCGTGTATCAGCCGCTGATTTATTCGACGAGCATCAAGGCCACGCCGCTCGAAATCTTCATCGTGCTGCTGATGGCAGGCGTCATGGGCGGAACGGTCGGCCTTCTGGTCGGTATTCCTGTCTATACGGTAGTCCGCGTCATAGCCATCCGGTTCTTTTCGGACAAGAAAGTGGTGCGACGGCTGATTCCAGACATCGACCAGGAGAATACGGACACGCTGATCTAGTTTCAGGAGGGCTGGACCGATTCCAGCAGGATTTCAATGAGGCGGGGCTTGGCATAACGGTCAAGCTCCGTTTCTTTAATCCAGCAATAGCCTTCCGGCAAGACAGGTTTCTCCGCGCAGTCAAACAGATAGAAATCGGCGATCAGGGTACGGTGCGTCAGCTGGTGTTTTACGCCCTTGCGGATCAGTTTCATGCCTGCAAAGCCCCTGACTGCTTCCCCTTCTTCTACATATGGCTCCCAAAGGCCCTGCCAGATGTCGCCCGGGCCACGTCGGCGGAAGGCCGTCTCGCCGTTGCAGCGCAGGTACACATAGTGCAGCCGGCGCGTGAGGACGGCTGCGGGGGCTTTTTTCACAGGCAGCAGCGTTGTCCTTCCTGTACGCAGTGCCTCGCACGAAGATGCTACCGGACAAGTGAGGCAGGCGGGGGAGGCGGGCGTACACTGCAGGGCGCCGAAATCCATCATGGCCTGGTTGAAATCGCCGGGGCGGTCTTCGGGCAGCAGGGCCTGTGCCAGTGCGCTGAACTCCTTTTTTGCCGTCGTTGTGCCGATGGGAGTGCTGATGCCGTAATGGCGGG
>LUZE01000154.1 GCA_001602845.1 Bacteroidales bacterium Bact_13
AAAAAGTTAAAGTATTGATATTCAATAAGATATAAGTTTACCCTATTTTGTGCATCGGAAAATGATATAATGCGGACATTCTGCGACAAATCATTATCTTTGCATAAATATGAAAAGCGTTTTAGCATGATGAAAAAATTACTCCTACTGGCGGCTTTGGCAGCGCTGACCGTCTCCTGCACGAAGGACAAGAAGATCCTGATTCTCTACTATTCGCAGACCTCGAACACGAAGGCGGTGGCGGAAGCATTGCAGAGCCGGCTAGGCGCCGACATCGAGGAGATCATTCCGGTCGTTCCCTATGACAGCGATTTTGGAGCCACCATTGAACGGGGCAGAAAGGAATTGGAAATGGGATTCCTCCCCGACCTCCAGCCCCTGAAGTCCGATCTGAAGGCCTATGACATCATTTTCCTAGGTTATCCCGTTTGGTTCGGAACCTATGCGAATCCCATCGCAACGGTGCTGGACATGCCCGGTATGCATGGAAAGACCATCGTGCCGTTCTGCACTTTTGGCAGCGGCGGACTGGATTCCAGCTCGAAAGCCATTGCCGAAAAACTCCCCGAAAACCCTGTCATGCCCGGCTACGGTATCCGTGCCGCCCGCCTTTCGTCCGTCGGACCGGAACTGGACCGCTTCCTCGTGGAATACGGTTATATCAAGGGTTCATTCGAGAAATTGCCTGACTTCTCTGAATTCCGGCCGGTAACGGAAGAGGAAGCTGCCATTTTTGATGCGGCGGTGGGCTCCTATCCGATGATCCACGCCAAGGCTGCAGAAGTCGCCTCCCGCGACATTGAGGACGGCGTCGAGTATAAGTTCATTGCCCGCGACCTGCCCCGTGAAAATGGCGGACCCGCCCCCGATCACGACATTCAGGTCAACGTGCTCGCCAAGGAAGGGTGCGCACCCGAATTTACACAGGTAATCCGATAGAGGCATAATTGTTGTTTGCCTTTGCGCAAAATTTAAGACAATGAAGAAGCTCTACTTTTGCCTGATGGCAGTCCTTGCCTTTGCAACCCTCACTTTCGCGCAGACTCCCGAAGAAATCCTGGCCAGGATGGACAAGGCCATGGCGGCGGCTGAAAAGAAAGGCATGTCGATGGCCATGGACCTGAAGATCCCGATTATCGGCACGACGACGGCCATGATGTATGCGATCGGCGACAGGACCAAGACCGAAACGACGATGCTGGGTCACAAGATCATCACCTATTCGGACGGAACCTCGGAATGGGAATACGATACGGTCGACAACAAAATCACGATCACCAGCGTAAAGCCGGGAGGCGATTCTTCCGAGGCTGAATTGTTCAGCTCGATCACCGATGGCTATGATGTCACTATCAAGAAAGAGACGGCCGACGCATGGTACCTGCAGTGCAAGAAATCCAAGACCAATACGGAAAAAGAGGATCCTGACAAGATGGACCTCGTGGTCTCGAAGACGACGGATATGCCCATCAGCCTGACGACCAAGGTCTCTGGCATCAAGATTACCCTGCGAGACGTCAAGCTCGGCGTCACGGAAAAGGAGATGTACTTCAATCCGGACGATTATCCTGATGCAAAGATCATTGACGAACGCAAGTAAAGGTCTCCATCAGACGTAAAAAAGCCGCAGCGTTTATCACTGCGGCTTTTATTATGTCCAGGCGTACGGCACTAGACGTCGGCACGTGCCATGGCGTCCTTGTAGTACTTCTGGTTGATGAAGACGTCTTCCTTGTACGGATTGATGTGACGCTTCTTCGACACATAGATGATGTAGCCAAGCGCGATGACGTTGGTGATCAGGGCCAGGGCGCTGATGAAGATCATCATCGAGGGATTGGCAGCAACGTCTGCGGCGCTGACGGTTGTTCCGACCATTTCAGGAGTGAGTTTGTCTCCTACGAACCCGGCCGTAGCGTAAAGTTTCTCGACAGTACCGACTCCCTCAGGATAGAGGACAGGGAGGGTTGCCCAGCTGAACCACTGCTTACCATTCATGAAGGTTTCCTGGAAGAGCGGGAACACCTGTGCGAACATGCACCAGATAGCCAGGGTGTTGGCGCGGTTCTGGATCCAGCCGCCACGGTTCCAGCCGAGAGCAGCGATGGTCGGAGCGAGCAGCAGCGCGACACCGCAGTACCAGGAGTGCGTCGGCAGGCAGTTGTACGTATACGCGAAGTTCCAGATGTCATAGATCAAGATGTAAACCCAGGTCATGTCGGCCCAGATCATATCTTTCTTGTCCTTGGATGCATACACGTTCCACCAAGCCGTCATACAGAAGATGTTGAGGATACCGGCCACGCCGTTCATCACATTGTGCCAGCCGCCATACTGCCAGACGCCTTCGGAGGTGAGCCACCATTTGTTCCAGCCCATGGCTGCGGACTCAAAGTCGGAAGCGCACGCGATGAGGATGTTGATGGCCACGATGACGAACGGGAACGGTTTGAACCAGTGTTTGGCGCCGATGCCCCATTTGTACTTGATCATCATGAAGCCGATGCAGCCTGCCGTCGCGGCATATAGCTTCGCATAATGGAACCAGCCCTGCATATAGACATGGGTCTGGTTTTCGAGCGCCCACTGCTTACCGGTCCTGACGCCGATCCAGATGGAAAGGAAGTAGATGGTAAGAGCCAGCGGGATGACCAGGAAGGTGATGATACCACCAGCCTTGGTACGGCGCGCGAACTCGTTGAAAAGAATCAGGCCGAGAAGGACGACCAGGAGCATGCCCCACTGCGAGAGCGCATGCTCACCATAAACTTGGAAAAACATATCGGTTTAGTTTGGTTATTGAGTTGCAACCTTGCGACGGCGTTCCTTGACCAGGGCATAAACCGCCCAGACGGCCGTGAGCACCACGGCCATCGGAACGCCTACCGTGAGCATGTCGCGGACATCCACGGTAAACTCCTTGTTGATGAAATGGTCGACGATAAGCATCAGCGATCCGCCCCAGAGCATCTTCTCGAGCGTCGGAAGATGACGCATCAGTGGACGGGCGTTTTCGCCACGGATCTTCTTTTCATTGCTCTTGCGGATGACACTGACCGCAACAGCCTCGGCCAACGGTACTAAAAAACAAGACATATTCGATGGTTTAATTATGTGTTCGGTACTTCTATTTCTTTGATTTCCACTTCATTTCCACGCAACAGCCAAGTGTGCTCGCTGTTGCAGTACGGACAGGTCCTGCCATACCGGACGGTCTCATATTCCTTCTTGCAGTCCCCGCAGAAGGTGACGGCCGGTACGATGTTGATCTTAAGCTCGCAGCCCTTGAGCATCGTTTCCTTGTCGGCAGCCCACCGCCAGCAGTCGGTGAGATATTCCGGAACGATCGTCGAGACTTCGCCGATGTTCATCACCACGCCGGAGACGCGCTCCACGTGGTTTTCCTCGGCCGCCGCCTTGACGTCGCGGATGATGTAGAATACGATGCCCAACTCGTGCATTACTTCTTCTTGAAAAGGATCTTGCCGGCACGCTTGGCCATGTACGGCAGGATAGCGCTGAACTTGTCTTCCGAGACGACCATGTTGCTGGCCTCGGGATGCTCACGGTACAGGTGGATGGCGTCGAAACCGCACTTGGTCGTGCAGATACCGCAGCCGATGCAGCGGTTTTCATCCACGACCGACGCGCCGCATTTCAGGCAGCGGGCGGTTTCCCTGCGGACCTGCTCCTCCGTCAGGGTCAGGTGGTACTCGCTGAACGGCTTCTTGCCTTCGGCGACTCCTTCAACCTGGCGCGAGCCGTTGTCGTAGGATTCCACGACGATGTTGCCTTTGTCGAGCTCGATAAAGTCGCGCCGGTTCCGGCCGATAGTCATATGGCCGTGCTGGACGTAACGGTGCAGCGATTCAGCGGCTTCCTTGCCGGCCGCGATGGCGTCAATGGCGAACTTCGGACCGGTGAATACATCACCGCCCACGAAGATGTCGGGCTCAGCCGTCTGGTAGGTCAGCTTATCTGCCACAGGATAGACGCCGCGTACGAACTCGACCTTCGTATCTTTCAGCAGATCCTTGAGGATCACGGTCTGGCCGATGGCGAAGATAACCATGTCGGCGTCGAGCGACAACAGTTCGTTCTCGTCGTATTTCGGGGCAAAGCGATGCTGTTCGTCAAAGACCGACGTGCACTTTTTGAAGACAATGCCGCTGACTTTTCCGTCGCCGAGCACTTCCTTCGGTCCCCAGCCCGGATTCAGGACCACGCCATCCTCACGAGCCTCTGCGCGTTCTTCCGGAGAAGCAGGCATAATATCTTCTGTTTCAAGAGAAAGCATCGTTACACTTGAAGCGCCGCTTCTCTTGGCTACGCGGGCTGCGTCAATGGCCACGTTGCCACCGCCCACGACAACGACCTTACCGGAAACCTGCACTTTCCCGCAGTTGGCATCGTGCAGGAAATCGATAGCCGTGGTCGTGCCGGGCAGTGTTTCGCCGGCAATGCCGGGGAGCCGGCCGCCCTGGCAGCCGATGGCCACATAGAAGCCCTTGTAGCCTTCCTTGCGGAGGCCTTCGATGGTTACGTCCTTCCCTACTTCGACGCCGGTACGGATCTCCACGCCGATCTCGCGCATGATGTCGATTTCGGCCTTGATAACGTCTTTCTCCAGCTTGTAGGAAGGGATTCCGTAGCGGAGCATGCCACCCGGTTCTTCGTTTTTCTCGAATACCGTGGGCTTGTAACCCATCGTAGCCAGATAATAAGCACAGCTCAGGCCGGCCGGGCCGCCGCCGATGATGGCGATCTTTTCCTCCCAGTGGTCCTGGACGTTGGAGCAGATGTTCACTTCGGGAATGAAGCGCGTTTCGGCCTTCAGATCCTGCTCGGCGATGAATTTCTTCACAGCGTCGATGGCGACCGCCTTGTCGATGGTCCCGCGTGTGCAGGCGTCCTCGCAGCGGCGGTTGCAGATGCGGCCGCAGACAGCCGGGAACGGATTCTCGCGCTTGATCAACTCCAGCGCTTCGGTATATTTTCCTTCTGCAGCCTTCTTCAGATAGCCCTGGACGGCGATGTGCGCCGGGCAGGCCGTCTTGCACGGAGAAGTGCCGGTCGGATAGCAATTGATGCGGTTCCGGTCGCGATAGTCCTCATTCCATTTGTGCGGGCCCCACTTGGACGCGTCGGGCAGTTCCTGCTTCGGATAGGCTATGGGAACGTCCTTCGTGCAAAGTTTCTGGCCGAGTTTCACGGCGCCTGCCGGGCAGTATTCCACGCAACGGCCGCAGGCCACACAGCTCTCCGCATCGACCCGCGCGACATAAGCACTACGGGAAAGGTTGGGCGTATTGAAGAGCTGCGAGGTACGCAGGGCGTTGCAGATCTTGACGTTGCAGTTGCAGATGGCGAAAATCTTTCCTTCGCCGTCAATATTGGTAACCTGATGAACAAAACCGTGATCCTCCGCTTTCTTGAGGATGGCCATCGCCTCATCATATGTGATATCGTGACCACGGCCGGTCTCACGCAGATAGTCTGCCATGTCACCGACGCCGATGCACCAGTCGCGATAGTCGTCGGCACAGCCTTCGTCCAACTTCTTTCGCCCGTAGCGGCAGGAGCAGATACCCACGCCTATATGGCCCTCATATTTCTTGAGCCAATAAGAGATGTGTTCGATGCTAACGGACTGATTCTCCATGCTGATGGCCTTTTCAACCGGAATGACGTGCATGCCGATGCCGGCGCCGCCCATAGGAACCATAGGCGTAATCTTCTCCAGCGGCAAGAAGGTCATCCGCTCGAAGAACATCGCCAGTTCGGGATGACGATCCATTAGCTCCGTATTCATATTGGTGTATTCGGCGCTGCCGGGGACGAACATAGGCACCCAGTAGATGCGGTCTTTGCGCTCGTATGTGGTACCCGGAACAGGTCCGTCGTCCGTGTATTTGTCTCCGTAATCGTACTCCAACATGCCGAAATACGACAGTTTGTCGAGCAGTTCGTCGAACGATGCGTCGTCCGGCGTGTAATGCTTTTCGGCATTCCATTGATGGAGAAGCGCATACGGCCTGTGTTCGCGGACTTTCAGGAATTGTTTGGGCAGCATGTCCAGCAGCAGGTCCAGGGCCGCTTCACGGGTCGTGGCGTCCATCTCATCCTCGAAGATGCAGGCCAGGCCCCAGTATTCCGGGGCATCCGTGGTCATCTTGATCTTGCCGGGCACACGGTCCGTGACGTGGCGCACGAACTTGAGGAGTTTGGGATTCGGGTTCTTGTCGCCCTTGTGCTTGGGGACGAACTTCGTTGACATCTCAGGCATATGGGTAGATTTCTATTTGTTTTGTTTCCAATTTTTCACGTCTTCGAGCAGCCAGTCCGCGAAGACATCCACGCCTTCGCCGGTCTTGGCACAGATGGGGATGACGCGAGCCTGCGGGTTCCGCATCCGGACATTCGCCCTGCATTTTTCCAGGTCGAAATCAAAATAAGGAAGCACGTCGGTCTTGTTGACTACCACGACGTCGCAGACAGAGAACATCAGGGGATATTTCAGGGGCTTGTCGTCGCCTTCCGGCACGGAAAGGATCATCGCGTTGCGGCAGCTTCCGGTATCGAACTCGGCTGGACAGACCAGATTGCCGACATTCTCGAGAACCACCAGGTCGATGTCCGAAAGGTCCAGGTTGTCGAGGCCCTGGCGCGTCATCTCCGCATCCAGGTGGCACATGCCGCCCGTATGCAGCTGGATCGACTGGATGCCAGTCGCTTCCTTGATCCTGACCGCATCGACGTTGCTGTCGATATCGGCCTCCATCACGGCGATGCGGAGCTTGTCCTTGAGCAGGCTGATGGTACGGATGAGCGTCGTGGTCTTGCCGCTGCCCGGCGAGGACATCAGGTTCAGGAGGTAGACTCCTTTGTTTTTCAATTCTTTGCGCAAAGCGTCCGCGTCTTTTTCGTTTTCGGCAAAGACGCTCTTCTTGATTTCTATGACTTTGACTTCTTCCATCATTATTCAATCAATTTGCCGCGGGAATACACGGCTTTTACGTTGATCTCATCGTCGAACAGCACGAGATCCGCATCCATGCCCTTGCGAATCAGTCCCTTGGAATGTGCGTGGACCATCTTGGACGGCGAGAGCGTCATCATCTCCACGGCATCAGCCAGCGGGACGCCGGCTTCCTTGTACATCACGTGCACCAGCCGGTCGGACGAAGCGATGCTGCCGGCGAGCGCGGAAAGATCGGCCAGCTTGCCCACGCCGTCGTGGATGACGGATTTGGCGCCATGCGGCGGCCGGCCGTTGTAGAAAACGGAGCCTTCGGGCAGGCCTGCGGGCGGCAGGGCGTCAGAACAGAGCGCCGTCCGCTCCGGCCCTTTAAGCTTCCAGACCATGCGAAGGATTTCTTTCGGCAAATGCTTGCCGTCCGCGATCATCTCGACCGACAGGCCGTCCAGCATATACCCGGCTTCCACCGCCCCTGCGACGCGATAGCAGCCCACCTTGAAGCAGGCCGACATCGCGGAATAGAAATGGGTCATCATGGAATAACCGGCCTCCAGCGCGGCTTCTATCTGCGCGTAAGAGGCGTTCGTATGGCCGGCAGATACCACGATGCCGCGGTCAGCCAGCATCCTGCCCAACGCCAGGGCGCCATCCAGTTCGGGCGAGACCGTCCAACGGATCACATCGTCGGAATGGCGGAGGATTTCCGCCGCCCTACCCTTGTCCGGCAAGGCAAGAAAAGCACGGTCCATGCCGCCCGCTTTCTCGGGATTGAGGAACGGACCTTCCAGATGCAGACCCAGGAGGTTGTAGTCCGGCCTGCTTTCCTTGACCTGGCGATAGGCTTCAAATACCTGGTACAGATCTTCGTCCGGGCAGGTGAGCGTGGAGGGAACCAGTGAAGTGACGCCGTGGCGGAGATGGAAGGAAGCCGCCCCGTCGATCGCTTCGGGCGTCCCTTCCATAAAGCCGTGTCCCCCGCCCCCGTGGAGATGGATGTCCACGAAACCGGGTGACAGGTACAATCCGCCGGCATCGACCGTTTGGACGTTCCCGCCCAGTTGCGCGGCAGGCAGGATATCGGTAATCCTGCCGTCCTCGCACACCACGGCGAGACCCTCGCGGATCTCGCCGGGAAAAATCACCTTGGCGTTGACGAAGATCATTCCTGCATCAGAACTGGTAGTTGATGCCGATACCAACCCAAGGGTCTGCATTCAGACCAGGGGTAAAGCAATGTGCATACTCTGCAGATATGATGAAGTTCTGGTTCATCGCAATCTTGAGACCGGCACCGGCGCTATAGATAAAGCTTCCCGCCTTGGATGCGTCGTAGATAAGCGCATCCCTGCCGATAAGGGCAAGCCTGGAATCATAGATCTTTCCGTCTACGGCAGCGTGTGCGAGCGCTTCCTTCTTATACTGTTTGGTGATAAAACCGCCGTCAAAGAACGGGTTTACGGCCAAGTAAAAGAACTGGTTAAATAGCTTGAATTTCACAAGCTTAACACGGAGTTCCGTATTAAGCCAGGCCATACCTTCTGTAAGGATACGGTTTTCACGGAGACCACGGATGGTATTGGAAGAACCGAAGCCTTCAGAGATCATGTTGCGCTGGACCAGGAGCGGAACGTTCTGAATCATATAAAACGGTGTTCCAGCGTTGTTCTTGCTCCAAAGAGTCTGCTGCCAGGCAAGACGGTAAGCAAAGACGGGTTCTCCGGCAGGGATGTGGATAGGGATGGTAACATAGTGACGGAAATAGGCGCAGGCCTTCAAGTACTGCTGGCCGATCACGTTCCCGTTCAGGTATGCCTCGGCCCAGATACCCTTGTTGGGGGCAGCTTCCATGTCACGGGTGTCATACACGAGACCCGCATTCAGTTCGAGAGCGTTTCCACCTGTCAAATCCGCATCCGTGAGGATACCGGCATTCTTGTATGCCTGGACAAGGGTAAGGTCTTTGTCATAGTAGAAAATCTTCTTCTTACCGTCCGTATCCTTGATGTATTCGCCATTGGCATCCTTGTTTCCGGCACCGTTGTCCCGCATGTCGCCCAATTTCCAGTTCCAGAAGTTAATACCGGCTGCCCAGTTGAGATGGGGAACGATCTGTCCCTGGAAATTGGCCAGGATGCGGAGCATGTCACGGCTCATGCCGTAATAATTGATGTTGTTGCCATTGGGCAGCTGGTCCGCTGCCTCTCTGTTTCCCCAGATATTGTAATTCTGGATGGAGGCGGGGCCGTTGAAACCCCAGAATGTATATAGCGGGTCCGTCACATAAGTTACGGATGCATTCACACGCATCTTAGGGATGAGATACTTGGAGTCATACGCCAGATAAAGGCGCATACGATGGCTGTGTGTAAAATAGGAACCTTCCCAACTGATCTTGTGAACAGGGTCCGGATAAGTGGAACCGTCACCATAGTTATATATGTCTCCAAAGAGGCCTGCCTGGAAGCCGTTATCCACGGAATATGTCGCCGTAGGCAGGACGCCGAAGCTCCAGCCGGTCTTGATCTCTTTGGGTTTTTCTTCTTGTGCGAAAGCCGAAAGCGTTACGGCGATCAGCAGGGTGCAGATGAATAGTTTTTTCATTATCAGGTTGTTTTAGTTTTATCGGAATTCTGGTTAAGTTTATGCCTGGTGCGCGGGACGGAGCAGGTCGAGCACCACTTTCACGGGGTTGAAGGTTTCGAGGGGCACTTCCACGAAGAGCGTGTTCCAGTCGCTCATCGCACCGTTCCAGAGGCCCGGCATCTCCAGGGCCTTGAGCTCGCGGCCCTGATAGCTCTTGGAACTGATGAAACCGGCTTCTTCGTCCACGTGCTTCAGCAGGTCGAACCGGCCGCCCTTGTGGTTGCGCAGGATGCAGACCAGGTCCACGGGGTTGAAGTGCGTGGCCTGGGACATGGCCGCCATGGCAGCGGCGTCATTCTTGTCAATCTGCACGCTCTCGAGGATCTGGAGCGAGGTGCAGCCGTCCTTCCCTTCGATGATATACGGTCCGCCGCCAGGCTCTCCTTCATTGCGGACCATGCCGCAGACACGGATCGGACGGTCGAGCTTGGCGCGGAGCAGCGCGGCGCGGGCTTCCGGGGCAAGGCCCTGCGGAATGCTGATGCAGAGCACGTCCTTGAGGAAGGCCTCGATTTCGTCGCAGAGCGCGGGGGTCGGTGCCTTGTCCATCTTGTCAAGATAACCGAAGATGCGGTCGCGCAGGCGCAGGGCCTCGCCCATCAGCACCTGCTTGTACAGGGACGTGGTGCCCAGAAGCTTCTCGTGGGCTACGTTGTCGATATTCTTGATGGAAACCAGCTCCTCCTCTACCTTGTTCAAGTTGTGGATCAGCGCGCCGTGGCCGGCCGGGCGGAACAGCAGGGCGCCTTCTTCCGTACGGAAGGGCGTGTTGTCCGGGTTGACGGCGATGGTATCCGTCGCCTTGTCCTGGTAGGTAAAGGTGATGTTGTAGCGGACGCCGTAACGGGCCTCATAAGCGGCTTTTACTTCCGCCACAGCCGTCTCGAACAGGGCACGGTGCTCCGGCGAGATGGTCACGACCAGGTTGCAGCTTCCGTCGGCGTTTCTCATATAATCCTGGGCTTCGACCAGATGTTCGGCAATCGCCGTGCGGACTTCATCGGCATAACGGTGGAATTTGAGGACGCCCTTGGGCTTGGCGCCATATTCCAGGCCGTCTTCCTTCAGCAGTTTCCGCAGGGTTTCCCGGCGGTAGGCGGCGCTGTCCTGCGGTTGGCCGAAAAGATCTTCCGTATAGAACGCGAAATCGCGGATGCGGGCAGCCAGCCGGGCACCCGGCGCCTCAGCGGGAAGGTCCTCCCCTGCCTCCAGCTTGTCCAATCCGGCAAACATGTCCTTGAACATGCGGGAAGCTGCGCCCGAGGCGGGAACGAACTTGCACTTGCCGTGGATATCGGCCTTGCGGTAATAATCTGCCGCCGCTTCCGCTTCGGCGGGTGAAAGCACACGGATGCCGCTCCGCGGCGTGGCGGGGCCGACAATCTTCATCCAGGGAAATCCTTTTTTGAAATGCTCGATCTGCTGCTCGACCTGGCGCAGGTCGGCGCCACGGTCCGCAATCTGTCTGGTGTCTTTTTCGGTGAACATGCTGACTATTTGTAAAACATACAAATATACAAAATTATTCACCAAAAAGCAAACGGTCTATTTTCCGATGACATCCACCCTCCAGGTTACACCGATACGGTAGTTGTGACGGTGTTCCGCATTGTCCCAGTAGTACACGCCGTGGAAGCGCAGCCTGTCCGAACCAAGCGGGAACCATTCGAGGCCGCAACCCGCATACAGGTACTCGGTACCCGGTGCGATGACCAGGTCGTAGGCGCGTCCGTCGGCGGCCACATTGTCGAGGGCATTCGTCTCATAGCCGGCCTTGGCGCAGATGTTCCACTTGCCAACGCTCCAGATGATCTTGGAGATCAGGGAATAGTCGCTCATCAGGAACCGTTTCTGCGTGAAGCCGGCGCGGTTCATGATGTCGATGTCGAAGATGACGTTCCCGAAAATGAAATGGTTGCCCAGCGCGATGTAGTTCACCATCTTCTTGTCCATGTCCTCCACGAAGTTCACGCTCCAGAGGGTCTTCCACCACGGGGCGAACTGCCCGTTCCAGGCCATGTTGAGGGCGTAGACGTTCTGGAAGCCCAGCGACAGAGGCGAGTTGCAGAACTGGAAGACCATGTGCTGGTCCTCCGCAAAACGGTAGTCGGCTACCGCGCCAAAGGTGAAACACTGGTAGATATTGTTGCAGAACTGGCTGTAATAATAGACGTCGATCGGGTTGGCATCGTATTCATATCCGCCGATCAGGACGGCGTACTTGCCCGCAAGGAAGCTCCAGCGGTCGGTCGCATGCCAGTTCACATACATGAAGTCCGTGGCGTTGAACATGTTCCTTTCATCAAAGACTTTCTTGTTGAGCCGCTGCCGGATACGATAATCAATTTTGGGCGTCAGGCGTCCCATCATGTTGAAATTCAGATGCTCTCCCAGCATCTGGCTGCTGTATTGCCCGTTGCACATTTCCTGGTGGAAGGCGGCGCGCATGTCGAAATACAGACGGTCCACATATTCCTGCGCGGAGGGACGCAGCGGCAGCAGGATCAATAATGAGAGGATCAAGGAAAGCTTTTTCATAGTTGTTCTTTAAAAACGACACGAAAATAGGGCAAATGGTTTGAAAATTCAAAGAAAATCACCAATTTTGAAGGATAAATAAACAAAAACATGAAATCAATTCCTGATCTCCTTCATCCGGTGGTAACGTGGAAGTTCTGGAGGGAACTGATCACCATGACCCTGGGCATGGCCTTCGGAGCGGCAGCCGTATATTATTTCCTGATGCCGAGCAACCTGATCATCGGCAGCATATCGGGTTTGTCCATCGTCATCTCCGAGCTGCTGGGCGGCGTGAAAGTGTCCCTCATCGTGACCATCATCAATGCCGTCCTCCTGGTCCTCGCCTGGATCCTGATCGGCGCCGAATTCGGTGCAAAGACCGTGTATACGGCCCTGATCCTCGGTCCCCTGCTGGAAATGTGGGAGAAGATCATGCCCTACCAGAACCTGATGGAACCCGGAGCAACGTCCGTGATGAACGATCCCTGGCTTGACCTGATCTGCTTCGTGCTGATGCTGAGCATCTCGCAGGCCATCCTCTTCCGGATCAACGCCTCCACGGGCGGCCTGGACATCCTGGCCAAGATCGTCAATAAATTCCTTCACTTCGACATCGGCATGTCCGTCACCATCGCCGGCGCGCTGATCTGCTGCTCGGCCTTCACCATCAACCCGTTCCGGATGGTGGTCATCGGCCTCATCGGCACGTGGATCAACGGCGTCGTGGTCGATTATTTCACCGACACGCTCAACAAGCGCAAGAAAGTGTGCATCATCAGCAAGGACCACGAACAGATCCGCAAGTTCATTACCGAAGACCTGTACCGTGGCTGCAGTATTTATCACCTTGAGGGCGGTTACACCGGCGAAGAGAAGATAGAAATTGTGGCGCTGCTGACCAAAAATGAGTATGCCGACCTGTTCAACTTCATGAAGGACAAAGACATCGACGGCTTCATCACCGCCTCGAATGTCAGTGAGGTATACGGAAACTGGCGCACCGGCAAGCGGAAATATGAATCCCCGAAAGCACATTGATCCATGAAAAGAGACCTTAAATACCTGCGCCTTCTGGCCAAGAGCTTTCCCACTGAGCAGGAAGCCTGCACCGAGATCATCAATCTCGAAGCCATCCTCAATCTGCCCAAGGGCACTGAGCACTTCATCACCGACCTGCACGGCGAAAACGAAGCCTTCGAGCACGTGCTGCGCAACGCTTCGGGTGTCATCCGGCAAAAGGTCGAGATGATCTTCGGGGCAACGCTTACCGCACAGGAGATCCGGGATCTTTGTACGCTCATCTACTATCCGGAAGACAAACTTCGCGTCGTGCGTACTACCCTTCGCAGCCGTGCCCGGATGCAGGAGTGGTACCGTGTCACCTTGATGCGGATTATCCAGGTCATGGCCGCCTGCTCCTCGAAATACACGCGTTCCAAGGTCCGCAAAGCCCTGCCCAAGGAATATTCGTACATTGTGGAGGAACTCCTGCACGAATGGATCGAAGACAACCAGAACAAGCGCCGGTACATGATGTCGATCATCGACTCCATCATCGCCACGGGGCGTTCCGACCACTTCATTGCCACGATCTGCAACGTGATCCACCGGCTGGTCATCGACTCGCTCCACATCATCGGCGACATCTACGACCGCGGCCCGGGCGCGCACCTTATCATGGAGACGCTCTGCAACTATCACAACTACGACATCCAGTGGGGCAACCACGACGTCGTATGGATGGGTGCAGCGGCCGGCAGCCGGGCCTGCGTGGCCAACGTCCTGCGCATGTGCTTCCGCTATGCGAATCTTTCCACGCTGGAAGACGGCTACGGCATCAACCTGCTGCCGTTGACGACCTTTGCCATGGAATCCTATGCCGACGATCCCTGTACGATCTTCCGGCCGAAAAAGAACGAATACGAGACGCTGCCCGAGTCGCAGCTCGCCCTGATCGCCAAGCTGCACAAGGCGATCGCCATCATCCAGTTCAAGCAGGAGAAACTTGTGATCGACCGAAATCCCGAGTTCGGGATGGACGACCGCAATCTCCTGCATCTGATTGATTTCAAGAAGGGAACCATCACGCTGGGCGGAAAGGAATACGAGCTGAAAGACAAGAATTTCCCGACCATCGACCCGGACGATCCCTATGCCCTGACGCCGGCCGAGCAGTCCGTGCTCGAAGGCCTCACCCGCAGTTTCGAGACCAGCGACAAGCTGCGGCGGCACATCGGATGTTTCCTGACGCACGGTTCCTCCTATCTGGTACGCAATTCCAACCTCATGTTCCACGGCTCCATGCCGATGAATCCCGACGGTAGTTTCCGCGAGATGATGATCCAGGGCAAGCCCTACAGCGGCAAGAAGCTATTCGACAAGGTGGACCAGATGGTCCGCAACGCTTATTACACGCGTGACGAAACGCCGCGCCGGCAGGCGGGCCAGGACTTCCTCTGGTATCTTTGGTGCGGCCCTGTCGCGCCTACTTTCGACAAGGACAAGATGGCGACGTTCGAGCGTTATTTCATCGCGGACAAGGAGACGCACAAGGAAGTCAACGGCGCCTACAAGCAGTTGAAAGAGCGTGCGGACATCTGCGAGAAGATCCTGCGCGAGTTCGGCGTGACCGACATGAAGCACGCCCACATCATCAACGGGCATATTCCGGTCAAGACCATCAAGGGCGAGAGCCCGATCCGTGCCGACGGCCGGCTGCTGATGATCGACGGCGGCTACTCGAAGGCCTACCAGCAGGAGACAGGCATTGCCGGCTACACGTTGATCTATAATTCGCAAAGTCTGAAGCTGGTCCAGCACGAGCCGTTTACCACGCGCGAGCAGGCTGTCCGCCAGGGGCTCGACATCCTGTCGGAAACCAAGGTCCTGGAATTCGAGGAGAGCCGCCGCTACGTCCGCGACACCGACCAGGGCGCCACGCTCCGCGAACAGATCGACGATCTCTACCAGCTCCTCGAAGCCTATCGCAACGGCTCTATCCGTTCCTGATTTACGGGGCTCTGCCCAGATTCCCGCACGATAGTCATGCCCCGGCTTGACCTCTTTGTCATGCCCGGCTTGACCTCTTTGTCATGCCCGGCTTGACCGGGCATCTGTTCAGAAGCGCCAGCCGAAGACGATATGGGCGTCAATGTAGGAAGTAGCGGACGGGAATCCGCTCCAGATGTTGTAGTACGAGTTGCGCCAGATGACGTCGATGCCGTAGTACTTCTTTTGCATGAAACGGGTGAAGGACACACGCGCCGTGGCCACGAAATCGCTCAATGGAAACAACTGCTTGTTTTCCTCTCCGTTGATCCAGTCCATGTTGTACTTGAGCAGCGACAGATTGAACAGTCCTGAAACGTGGAGTAGCCAGTTGTGGCGTGTTACCCAGTTCTGCCCGTAGCCACCGCCGGCACAGAGGATGTTGTAGAACATCGCCACGGAATCCACGCCGATATGTGTCTCCTTGCCTAGTTTAGTGAACTTGTTGCGGATCGACAGGCTGATCATCGGGCTGCCGGCGCTCTTTTTTTGGATCTGCGAACGGTTGAACGCCGCGGGCATCGAAAAACGGCTGCCATTGATGGCATAGTATGCATCGAAATCGGCGGACAGGTCATAGCAGTTCCGTGCAGGAACGTGGCCGATATGCGAAGAGTCCGGATGTGAGATGACGTCTCCATCCAGCGTGGTCATCGAACGGATGCCTGCAGCCATGCCGAACCGGTTGCCATAGACTGAAATGCCGTACGACTGGTCTTCGTTCTTTAGATGCTTGAAGAACCACGCTGGATTGATCGATGCGCCGATGCTGAGCCCGCGCCAGGCAACGGATATGGAGGGGGCTACATCCAATGCCGACTGCAGGTCGAGATGCAGGATCTTTCCCAGTTCATCTTCCGATTTAGCTGGCTGCTGTACATATGCATCGAAGTAATTGCGTGAAAGATTGAGTGAGGTCTGGATGGTCCAGCGGTTCTCCGGGATAGCTATGTATTCCGGATCGATCTTCGCTTTGTGCTGGCTCCGGTAAAGCCGTTTGTCTACACGCTGGAACAAAGCTTCAAGGGTATCCTTGCTCTGTGCCCCGGCCGTGGAGGCGGACAGGATCGATGGCGCCAGAAAGGCTGCCAGCAGGATGAGGCAAAGGATGGGGCGGAAGTGTTTCATCTCTGACAAAGTTAGTCATTCTGGCGCAAAATATGCCATTTTGTCCCACTTTTCTCCCTTGGTACACTATTCGCCATTCTCCAGATAAACTTTAAAAAATGGAGGATTTAACCATGTATTCAGTTGAAAGAAGAAACCAGTGGCTGCCGAGCATTTTCAGCAACCTGTTCGATGACGATTTCGCCGTTATGCCGGCACGTCAGTTCGCTTCGCCCGCTGTAAACATCAAGGAGTCCGAAAAAGAATTCCAGATCGAGATTGCAGCGCCGGGCATGACCAAAGATGATTTCTCGGTCCGAATCGATAACGACGAGGAGTTGGTCATTGCGCTGGAGAAGAAGAACCAGAAAGAAGAGAAGCATGAGAAGGACGTGAATTATCTGCGCCGTGAGTTCTCATACACGTCCTATCACCAGAGTTTCGTGCTTCCGGAGAACATCAACCTCGAGGCCATTACGGCCGAGATGGTCAACGGCGTGCTGATCATTACGCTGCCGAAGCTTCAGGAAGTCAAGCAGGTGCCCGCTTCCCGCCACATCGAGGTGAAATAATCCCCGAACCACAATCATCCAGAACGCCCGACGTCCCATCCACGCCGGGCGTTTTGCATTTATTGCGTTCTATTTGGCGCGCAGTCGAACGTCGCTTCGCTTGTGCGGGCTTTGCCTTTGGCGAGGTCAGAGCCCTCGTGGCTGTCGAGCACTCGCCACGAGGAACCGTGACCTCTCCACCAGGCCAACGCGCAGCCCGCGCTCCGCGACGTGCACTAACAAGTCCGCATCAGCGGACCGCCGGAGGCCGGTACTTTGCTAG
>LUZE01000155.1 GCA_001602845.1 Bacteroidales bacterium Bact_13
GCGATGAGTTCCGTCCGTCCCTCTTTCAGGCCTACGACGGAACTTCCGTCACTTTGTGCGATGGTCGGATCGGTAACCGTGAACGTGAGCTCGTCTTCGTTGTCGGCGAAATGCGGGAACGTCGAAACGCTGATCCGGCTGAAATCATCCACGAACACTTCGACATGGTCGGGCTGGAAGGTGATCTTCGTTACCAGGACTTCCGGATCCTTGCACGATTGTGCGGCTGCCAGCACCAGGATGAGCGCCAGCAACAGGAAACCGTTCCGATAGTGAATGCCCGTTTTCATGTTCCGTCCGCAAAGTTACGATTTTTCGGCTATAGTCTGATGCGTTTTTTCAGGCGGATGTCGGCTGACGAGGCACCGATCCCGATCTTCGCCCGCTTGCCCGGGAAAGCGAAAGCATGCGTGCCGGTATCCCACAGTTTCAGGTCGTCGGCCGGGACAACCAGCTCCACGGTCCGGGTTTCTCCGGCCTTCACGGCGACGCGTTCAAAGCCGCGCAGTCGCTTCGCGGCGTCGTCTCCCTTGAAGGTGGCATAGAGCTGGACGACTTCCTCACCGTCGCGTTTTCCCGTGTTCTTCAGGCGGAAACGGAAGATGAAGTTGTCCCCGTCACGGCTGACTTTCAAGCCCGAATACTTGAACGAGGTGTAGCTGAGGCCGTGTCCGAACGGGAACAGGGGCTCTCCCTGGAAGTACATGTATGTGCGGCCGTGCCGGATGTCGTAGTCCAGCATGTTCGGCAGGTCTAGGATGTCGCGCACCCAGGTCTGGGTAGTGCGGCCTGCCGGGTTGTAGTCGCCGAACAGGACGTCGGCCAGCGCGCCTCCCAGCTCCTGGCTGCACTGCGTGAGGTGGACGATGGCAGGCACGTGCGCGGCCGTCCAGTTGATTGCGAAGGGGAAGCTGGAGATCAGCACGGCCACCGTGTTGGGATTGGCCTGCCAGACGACCTTGATCAGGTCTTCGGTCTCCAGCTGCAGGCTGCGGCGGTCGAGCGCTTCGCGGCCGTCGCCGGCCACCGTGCCGTAGGCCCAGGGCGACTGGACGGATTGTGCGTCCCAGTCCGGGCTGGTGGCGGGGTGGTTGCCCACGCACACGATGCACACGTCAGCCCATTCTGCGAGCTTCTGTGCCGAGCCGTCCGAATCCCAGCGCTGGAAGCGGACCTCTGTCTTCGTGCTGTCCACGGCGGCACGGATGCCCTCCAGCGGGCTGATGCGGTAGGCGGGCAGGGCGCCGTACCAGTCCTTGAGCACGGCCTCGGCCCGGTTGCCGAACACCGCGATCTTCGTGACCTTGTCGCGGTCCAGCGGCAGGATGTCCTTCTCGTTCTTGAGCAGGACGATGGATTTCTGCGTCACCAGGCGGGCCTTGTCGCGGGCCTCCTGCGTTTCCCAGGGCAACACATCCCCATATTCTTCCGCATCATAAGGGCACGCGGCGTCCAGGAGCCCGAGCTTGAGCATGGTGCGGAGATTGTTCCGCGTGCGGGCATCCAGCACCTCGTCGGGGATGAAACCGCCCTCATAAGCGGCCTTCACTTGCTCGAAACGTGAGTCGATGAAGCGCGTGAGGCCGGCCTCGAGTGCGAGTCCGATGGCCTGGTCGAGGCTGTCGGCGTAGTGGTGCATCATCACCATGAAAGGCAGTGCGCCCGCATCGTCCACGATCGTGCCGTCCATGCCCCATTCGTCCTGCAGGATCTCGCGGATGAACGGAGCGGCGATGCACGGAACGCCGTTGTAGCGGTTGTAGGCGGTCATGACGGACTTGGCGCCGGCACGGGCCCCTTTCCAGAAACCATAGGAATAGTAGTCGCGGAACAACGCCTCGTCAAACTGGGAGTCGGTGCTGTAGCGGTTGTCCTCGTTGCTGTTGGCCAGGAAATGCTTCATCAGCGAAGCCCCGCGCCAGTACTGCGGGTTGTCGCCCTGGATACCCCGCACCTCCGCCGCCACCATCTCGCCGACCAGGTAGGGGTCCTCCCCGAAACTCTCCTCGGTCCGGCCCCAGCGTGGATCGCGGGCCAGGTCGGCGTTCGGAGCCCAGAGCACCAGGAAGTTATAGTTGGGGTCCTGGGAGTGGAAGCGCGCTTCCCGCGACATGACATCGCCCACCAGGAACGCCATTTCGCGGTCCCACGTCTCCCCGATGCCATATGCCTGCGGGAATGCGGTGCTGTTGCGGTACATCGGTTTCGGCCGGCCGGGCCAGCCCCCGCCGAACTGTCCGGCATTGCCCAGTCCGGGCAACTCCGCGTCGCCGCCCCGCACGATACCGTGGATGGCCTCGGTCGCCCCGGGATTGGCGATGCCGAGCCGGGGAACGCCCTGGCCGACAAGGGTGGCCAGTTTTTCATCGACGGTCATCAGGGAGATGACATTGTCCAGCCGGTCTTCCTCTGAAAGGGCTGGATTCTGGAAGGGGTATTCTTGTGCGCGAAGCAACGGCAATGCTGCGAGGAGCATCAGGGCGAAGAATGTTTTTCTCATGGTTTTCAGTCTCTTGCTGCGAATATACAAAGAATTCCTTAAAACAAAATTTGCTAAGTCGGGGAGAAATGTTATATTTGTGGGAAATTTCTAACTATTCCCGCAAATGCAAGAGAACAACGGTAAATACATCTTCGGCGTCGTGAAGGTGGGAGACAAAGGGCAGGTCGTGATTCCCAGCGAAGCCCGCAAACTCTATGACGTCAAACCGGGTGACGCCCTGATCGTGCTGGGGGACCAGCGGGGCATGGCGCTCCTGAAAACGGAAATGTTCCAGTCAGCCATCGACCAGGCCATGGAGGGCCTTTCCAAATGAGAAAGCACTGGCTCGACAACCTGCGCTGGGTGACGGTGCTCCTGGTGCTGCTGTATCACGTTTTTTATTTCTACAACAACAAGGGTGTCTTCGGCGGCATCGGCGGGTTCGGCACATATCCCGAATGCCCGCAGTATCAGGATGTCGTGATGTACATCCTGTATCCCTGGTTCATGCCGCTGCTCTTCCTGCTGGCCGGCATCAGCGCCCGGTACGCGCTGGAGAATCATTCCGGCAAGGAGTGGTTCAAGGCACGGACGCGCAAGCTGCTGGTTCCTGCGACCATCGGCCTGCTGGTGTTCCAATGGATGACGGGTTACTTCAACACGGCCGTGGCCGCCAAGGCCGGGACCTTTAACGGGATGCCCGGTCCGGCCAAGTTTTTCATGTGGGCGCTCAGCGGTACCGGCCCGCTCTGGTTCATCCAGGACCTGTGGCTTTTCTCGCTGATCCTGCTGTTGGTTCGGAAACTGGATGCGAAGAACCGGTTTCATGACTGGTGCGGCAAGGTCTTCGGCGGGAAGGCCGGCATCGTGTGGATCATCCTGCTGGGCATCCTCTTCTGGGCCGGTGAGCAGCTGCTGATCAGCAATCCCCGGCCGGAATCGGCGGACGGGCTGATCAACCTGTACAAGCCGGCCTTCTACCTGATCTTGTTCCTGATGGGGTATTTCGTGTTCGCGCACGAGCAGGTTCAGGAAGTCCTCGGCAAAGCCTGGATTCCGCTGCTGGTCTGCGCCGTGGCGGCGGGCGCGGTGCTGATCGTCACGACCTTCGGACAGGACAACACCTCGCCGCAGTATCTGTCAAGCCCCATGAACTGCCTCTACGGCTGGCTCGCCTGCCTGGCCATGACGGCCTGGTTCAAAGCCCGCTTCGACCGCACGAATGCCTTCGCGGGGTACATGGCCCGTTCGAGTTTCGGCATCTATATCGTCCACTACGTGGTCATCGCCAGCCTCGGCTACATGATGAAGCAGTATACCCAGCTGCCGCCGTGGGCGATGTACGTCATCCTGGCTGCAGCCGTCTTCACGCTGTCGCCGCTGCTGTATGAAATCCTGAAACGCATCCCGTTTGTCCGCTGGGCCGTACTGGGAGAGAAAAAACAATGACTATGAAAAAGATCGCTTATCTGCTTATCTGCCTGCTGGCCGCCACTGCCTGCCAGACGCGGTCCGCGCAACCCGATTATGTCGTCCAGGTTTCACTGGGCGGCTGGAATGAACCCGATTATACGGCCGGTGAAATCATCGCCCGCCTCGACACGGTAACCGCGCTGATTCCTGTCGGCAAGGTCATCATCGGCTGGAGCGTTGACAAGGATATTTACCGGGAGGTGGGGGACTACCTCCACGCAAAGGGAATCCGCATGCTCCTGTGGCTCCCGGTTTTCGCCGAGACGGAAGAAGTCTGTGAGAATACCCCCGCCGTCGACCTGTGGGGAGAAGTTCCCGCCAACTACGACCTGGCGGCCGGGGAGGGTTTCCGCTTCAACTGCCCGACCGACCCGCAGAATATAGACAATATCGTCGCGTTGTACGACCGCTTTTTCAGTGACTGCGGTTTCGACGGCGTATTTCTCGACCGCATCCGCACCCAGTCGTTCGTGAGCGGCGTCAGCGGGGTGCTGAGTTGCGGATGCCCGCTCTGCACCGCACGCTTCGCGGAGGAAGGCATCGACCTGGAAGCCGTCCGTCAGGAATATGCGTCGCAGGGCGACCGTTTCTTCTCGGTAACGGGCTATTCGCCCGAGACCGGATTCGTGTTTGAGAATCCCGTCGCCGCGGCCTATTTCGCAGCCAAGGGCCGTATCGTCAGCGGGGCCGTCGCAACCGTCGCCGACAGCTTCCGGAGCCGGGGACTCGAAGTCGGCATGGACCTGTATGCGCCGTTCATGGCACAGTTCGTGGGACAGGATTACGCCATCCTCTCGCAGCACGCCGACTTCATCAAGCCGATGCTGTACCGCCAGACCTTCGCGCCGGCCGGAATGGGTTTCGAGTACGAGCTGCTGCGCAAGGCGGTTCCCGGAGCGACCGGCTATCCGGATTTCAAGATGGATGTCGCGTTTCTCGAATCGCAGCTGAAAGCTATGGAATCCTGCTCCTGCGGCAAGTATCCGGGCATTGAGATCAACTATCGCGAGGGGATTGCCCCGACCTCACCCGAGTATGTGCGCGAGTCGCTCGAAGCCGTGATGCGGCACGGATTCGACGGTGCGGTTCTTTCCTGGAACATCATGGAAGCCCCCGACGCCCATATCACGAGCGCCACTGCAGGCCGGCCCGGTAGTACAGGCACATCGAAGCGGCAATGATCAGGTGACTGATGTCGTTGTGGTTCATCCCTTCCCCGAATCCCAGCTTCGCGATCAGGATGAAGGGGAGGGTTGACATCAGGACCGCCGCGACCAGGGCGGGCCGTACCTCCTGCCTGTGTCCGTCTTTCCGGATCCGGAACAGCATGGGCAGGGCGAACAGGTAGAGGCAGACGGCGATGTGTATTTCGGCGAACAGGTATCTGGAGCACCAGATGGTGACGAACAGGAACAGTGCCGTTTCCACGAGGATGATCCGATACAGGACCTTCCGGGCGGGCAAATGGCGAACCTGGTCCGCCCGCCCGACAAGGGCCAGCGGATAGCACGTCACGGACAGGATATTGCTGATCCAGTTGGGGAACTTTCTGAGTCCGCCCTCAAAGGCGTAGGCGAAGGCGTGCGACAGGAATGCCCCGAAGAGGGTACACAGACCCATCAGCAGGAAGAACAGCAGGTAGAGCCGCTCATGCTGGAGCGGGGTTTCCCATTTCCGGCGCAGCCGGAAAAAAGCGTAGAAACACACCGCAGTCACCACAAGGTCGGTGATGGCGGTCATCGGCTCCTGGATCAGCACGGAAAGGATCATCGTGACAGGTTCAGGTATTCCGCAATCCGTTCAAGCCAGTTGTAGCTGCCCGTGCCCGGGGAGGCGGTGCGTTGGAAACAATGCTCCCGCGTGGCCAGCGTATGCAGTTCGGCCGGGATGCCCATCATGCGCAAGCGTTCCCATACCATCACGGATCCCATCGCGGAATAGCTGTCGGCATCGCCGTGGATGAGGAGCATGGGTGCCGTGTCGAGGTCGAAGGAGAATTCCGGCACGAGATGGGTCATGTCATTGATCTCGTCCTCGCCGGAGAACCACCCCTGCGCGTACGAGAGGACGTAGGCGGGGTAGATGCCGATGCCCCACTGGACTTTGCAGGAGAGCGTATCGATGGCGTCGATCGGGAGATAGGACCTGTGCCGCGACGAAGTGACACCCATCAGGGTCAGGTGTCCGCCGGCCGACGAGCCCATGATGCCGATCTGCCCGGGATCGAGGCCGCGGGCGGCTGCTTTGCTGCGTACGACGCGGATAGCCCGCTGCAGGTCCTGCCAGGCCGTGGTGTGTTTCGAGAGCCCCTGCGGGCGCGGCGTCCGGTATTTCATGGTCACGACCGTGATTCCCAGCGAATTGAGATAGCGGCGGGCCGGGGTGACCTCAAAACTGCCCGGATCGTTTCCCATATAGGATCCGCCTGAGTAGATGATCTGGATGGCGTCGGTCTTGCGCTCGGCCGGGATGTACCATTCGATGTAGGGCTCGCATTGTTCCGGCTGTGCGTCAGGCATCCGGCCCTCCGGCCAAATGGCTTCCTTGGCATAAGTTACGCCCGCTACGTCTTCGGGGAAGCGGCTTTCGAGCTCGACTTCCGGCGCGACGGGCCCCAGATAGCCCATCTGCGTCATGAATTCCACGCCGCGCTCAAATCCGTAGGCGCCGTGTCCCTTCTCCGGATACAGATGGAGTTCGGTTGGGATGCCCATCAGGCGCAGCCTCCGGTAAACCAGCGTGGAGCCGTTCGGCGAATAGGGGTCTGCTCCGCCATGGTGCAGGCTGATCGGGCAGGTTTTCCCGTCGAAGGGGAAGACCTTGCTCAGCCGCACGTCCGTGCCGTATCCCTCGCGGGTGGCGGGCCCGGTTTCGCCGTCACTGGTTACATAGGCCGGCGCATTGACGATGGCCCAGTTGATGTGGCAGGGGATATCGTCAAGTGCGTCTATCTTTTCGTAGGTCCGGGTGAGCGATCCTGTCGCCAGCAGCAGGGCCAGGTGTGAACCGGCCGACATCGAGATCACGCCGATCTTTTCAGGGTCGAAGCCGCGGCGGGCCGCTTCGCTGCGTACCATGCGTACGGCACGCTGCCCGTCTTCCCAGGCCGTTTGGTAGATAGGCAGTCCGGCGGGCCGCGGGGTGCGGTACACGAAATTCACGCACTGGACGCCCCGTTTCGTGAATTCTTCCTTCCAGTATCGGATCAGGCCCACGTCGCAGCAGTTCTGGTAGGCACCGCCCGAGATGAGGATCATGCACGCGTCCGTCTTCACGGCGGCGTCGGGTGCCGGGAACCATTCCAGATAGGGGATGCGGTGTTCCGCAGGGTTGAAACCGGGCTGGCCGGCTTCGTCGGTCATGGCTGCAATCTGTTGGGGCTGTGCGTCGGGCATCCGGTCTGCGGGCCAGATGAACTCGCGCTGCTGCGCTGCCAGCGGCAGCCAGCAGGCGATCAGTAGGAGAAGGAAGAAAGACCGTTTCATATTCGGTCGTAAAGATAACATAAAAGTGCTATCTTTGAGAATTATTCGACGCTTGCAACATGAAACGCGATTATTTTGAAGGGGCCGATGTGGCCGTCACCATCTGCGCCAAAGATGGAACCATTCTGGACATGAACGCCAAGTCCCGCCGGACGTTCCTCAAGCCGGGTTCGGAGGAACTCGTCGGGAAGAATGTGCTGGACTGCCATCCCGAACCAGCCCGCTCGCAGCTGGCCGATATGCTGGAAAACCAGCGCACCAATGTCTACACCGTGGAGAAGGAAGGTGTCAAGAAGCTCATCTTCCAGTGCCCGTGGTACGACGGGGATGCCTATGCAGGCTTTATGGAACTGTCTATGGTATTGCCGGAAGGGATGCCGAACCGGGTTCGGAAGGCGAAATAAACTATTCGTCTACGGCCTTGACTTCCCGTTCCTCGGTGTTCTCTACCTTTCCTTCATCCGAGGTGTTCACGATAATCCTCTTGCTCCACCACAGCAAAGGCCAGCCGGAGTAGAGGTCTATGGCTGTCGCGGAGTACTGCTCCAGGGTCATTTCCATGTGGGTGTCAGCGATATGTTTGTCGACCTCCGCCATCAATTCTTCCTGCGAGATTCCATCGGGCATGAGGGCGCCTGAGGCGGCGGCTATGGCTTCCCGGACGAAGGGCATCAGGACATCGCTATCTACTGACATGTACGAACGGATTATGACCATGGTCGAGTCGCTGTTTTCAGCATCCACCCAGAACTTTATATCAGCTTCGAACGAGCCACCTCCGCCCAGCGGATTGGTAAACTGCTGGGTTATCGCATACTCCTCGTCAAGGCTGAGCCTCGCTCCGTGATAAAACAGCAGTGGTTGCACATCCTCCATGCAGGTCGAAACCACTGTCTCGGGACGGCAGAGGAGCTCGGTATAACTGTCTATCAAGGCTTCGCGGACGGCTCCCATTTCCTCCAGAGTCTTCTTGTCATACTTTGCCAACGTGGCGTCGACGGCGACCGGGACGGTCCGTTTCATTGCTTCAATCAGGGCATCGACATTGACCACCTCCTCAATGGCACCGAACTGGTCGGTCCTGGTCTGGATGATGATTCCTTCAGAGAGCCTGCTCACGATATCGGCACCAATATTCAGACTTACTTGAGAAGAGAAAACATCCCTGTATGATGTCTGGAGCACGTATGAGCTGTCGGTCTCTTCGATCACTTCGAAAATCCGGGTTTCAGATGAAGCCTGCTTAGTGGTTTCCGTGCCGTCCACCTCAATCTGCTTCGTGGTATTTTTGCATTCGTAAACCACCCTGTCGCCCTTTTCCCAGTAGGCGACTATCTGCACCGTGGAGTCAGGCATCATCTGCGCCGTTGCGATGAAAGGGAGGAAAATGGCCAGCGCCATCAGAATCTTGGTTTTCATTCTCATGTTTTTGATGTTCAAATTTAGGAAAAATAATTACTACTTTTGTTGAGATGAAAGTGGTAAACGCAAAATTAGGTTGAAAATGTACCTACCCAGTCCAGCGTGCTGCAGACCGCTCGAGGTTGAATACCGATACACTGAGGGACGTTATTTCGACGGACTGTCGGTGTGTTTTAATAGAATAACTCAAAAATACTTATATAGTTAAACCTCCGATTTCCTCATAATTAAACAGTTGGGATAATTTTGTCTTATATAGAAAATTACTTTTGAATTTTCATGATTTCATATTATTAAAAATACGGCTGAGTCCTTTGTTTATGTCATCATCTGAGTTGGGGATGTTGGAATAGTATTTGCGATGATTCAATAATTACTCTAATGAATACATAACGTAAAATCAATATTGATTGAGACGCAAGAATCCGGCTATTCATTCATTTAGAGATTTAAACAATCGTTAAGCAATGAAGCAGACTCTTATATTGTTTATGTTCTGCCTTACGGCGCTTCTCTTCGGTTGTGAACCGATTGAAAACAACAATGGCGGCAATGAAATGCCGATTCTTCCTGAGGAATCTTACGGCGTGGAGATCGGCACCTTCTATGTGGAAAACCGCAACATGACCTTACGGCTAATGGACATCACGAGTCTTTATCAAGAAGTAGGCTATATAAGATGGGCAGTCCCCGTAAATCACGTCTCCTTCCAGAATCTGCCAGAGGCATTGCGGGAAACCGTCAAGGGGCATGCACTCGGAGCCCCGACACAAGTATACCAGATGAAATGGCACGGTGAAACAGTGTATCACCTGATCTGTGGCGTGTATGATGACATCACTGGCGTCTACAAGCCTTCCGGGGAACGAATCGTATTCCCCACCATGGAAGAGTATTTCCAGTTCCTCCAAGAAGTCAGCGACGTGAAATGCCTCCTGCTCATCAATACGGAAGTCGTGAAAAGCGCCGAAGGAGCACCAAACATCCTGGAAGGTACTTGGCAAAGTGACTGGTTGCATCTTCATCACGACATCGGCGGCGTAAACGGCAGCGGCATCGACGACCAGGTT
>LUZE01000156.1 GCA_001602845.1 Bacteroidales bacterium Bact_13
CCCGCCGCTATGCGGCGGATTCGGTGGCGGCAGGCACCGTGCTGCCCATAGACGAAGCGGGCTTCGCGGACTACCTGGCCACGGCCGGCATCCCCGATCCCGACCTGCTCATCCGGACAAGCGGGGAGCAGCGCATCAGCAATTACATGCTCTGGCAATGTGCCTATACGGAGTTCTGGTATACGCCCGTACTTTGGCCTGATTTTCGCAAAACGGACCTCGAACAGGCGATTGATAGTTACAACAATCGGGAGAGAAGATACGGAAAAGTAGAATAAGTCGAAAAATTGTGTAACTTTGAAGTCTATTCGGAAGAATTTGATGAAAAGAATAATGTTCGGTCTCATCGCGGCGCTCCTGTCGCTGCTGCCGCAGGCAGTTGCGGCGCAGGAACCGGCCGTGGACAGGCCAGTGGAGGTGGATTATAACAATCCGAAAAAATACGTGGTCGGCGGCGTACGCGTTTCCGGCACCAAATATCTGGGCGAAAGCCAGCTCCTTTCCGTGCTGGGCATCCGTCCCGGCGACGAGGTCACGATTCCTGGCGACGATGTGTCCGCCGCCATCAAGCGCATCTGGCTCCAGGGCGCTGCATCGTCCATCGGCTTCTATGTCGATTCCCTCAGTGCGGGACGTGATACCGCGTGGTTCCGTCTCGACATCCAGGAGCGCCCCCGTGTGATAACCTGGAACTACAAGGGCGTGAAGAACAGTGAGCGCGACGACCTCAAGGACCGGCTCAACCTGCGCCGCGGCGGCCAGTTGTCCGAATACATCAAGAGTTCGTCCATCAAGACCATCCAGAACTATTTCAAGGAGAAGGGTTATGCTGACGTCGACGTGAAAGTGCTCGTGGACCAGGATTCCGTGATCCGCAACGCCGTGCGTGTGACGTTCGATGTCCATAAGGGCAACAAACTCAAGATCAAGGAGATCACCTACGAGGGCAACGACGAGATCAAGAAGTTCAAGCTCGACCGGGCGATGAAGAAGACCAAGGACGCCAAGTGGTACAACCTCTTCTCGTCCAAGAAATTCCAGGAGAAGGAATACGAGTCCGACAAGGAAAAGATGCTCGAAGTTTTCAACGAGGCGGGCTACCGCGACGCCAAGATCGTCAAGGATTCGCTGTACCGCCGCCCCGAAGACGGCAAGCTCGGCATCCATTTCGTCATCGACAAGGGCCAGAAATATTATTTCCGCAACATCACCTGGACCGGCAACTCCGAATACACAGAAGAACAGCTCAACTCGGTGCTCCGCATCAACAAGGGCGACGTCTACGACGTGGTCACGATGGAGAAGCGCCTCTACTCCGGCGAGAAGGAGGGCGACGCCTCCATCCGCAAGCTCTACAGCGACAACGGCTTCCTGTTCTTCAACGTGACGCCGGTCGAACTCAACATCGAAGGCGACTCCGTCGATGTGGAGATGCGCCTGGTCGAAGGCAAGCCCGCCACGTTCAACAACATCATCATCAACGGCAATACCGTGACCAACGAGAAGGTGGTGCGGCGCGCCGTCTTCACGCGGCCGGGCTACCTGTACCGCCAGACCGACTTCGAGCGCTCCGTGCGTGAGATCTCGTCGATGGGCCATTTCGACGCCGAATACGCCGTCGACCCGGCCAAGGGCTACAGCCTGATCCCGAATTCCGTCAACAATACCGTGGACATCGCCTACAACGTCCAGGAAAAGGCGAACAGCCAGCTGGAGCTCTCCGGCGGCTGGGGCAACCGCATGTTCGTGGGTACGGTGGGCGTGAGTTTCAACAATTTCTCGACCTCCAACTTCTTCCGCAAGGAGGCCTGGCGGCCGGTTCCGCTGGGCGACGCACAGACGCTGTCGATCCGCTTCCAGACGAACGGATCCTACTATACGGCCTTTACGGCCAACTTCGTGGAGCCCTGGCTTACCGGCAAGAAGCCGACCTCGCTGAACATCTCGGCCTACTTCACCCGCCAGACCAACTCCTATTCCACCTATTACTATCAGGTGCTCAATGACGACCAGTTCATGGAGATCTACGGTGCGGCGGTCGGCCTGGGTACGCGGCTCAAATGGCCCGACAACTATTTCGTGCTCTATAACTCCCTGAACTGGCAGTCGTACAACCTGCAGGACTGGAACTACTATTTCATCTATTCCACCGGCAAGTCGCACAATATCAGCTGGCAGACATCCCTCTCCCGCAACTCCACCGACCAGTCGATTTATCCGCGCCGCGGTTCCGACTTCACGCTGGGCCTCCAGATTACCCCGCCGTGGTCGATGCTGAAGAAGGGCTGGCAGGACATCGATTATGGGTCGATGTCGGTTCAGGACCACTACCGCTGGATCGAGTATCACAAGTGGACGTTCAAAGGATCGCTCTATACGCCCATCATCGGCGACCTGGTGCTGATGACCCGCGCGCAGTTCGGCTACCTCGGCTTCTTCAACAGGAAGTGGGGCTACTCCCCGTTCGAGGGCTTCATCCTCGGCGGCGACGGCATGTCGGGCTATAATACGTACGGCAACGAGGTGATCGGCCTCCGCGGCTACGAGAACTACTCCCTGACGCCGTACATCGGCAATGCCTACGCCGGCAACGTGTACGACAAGTTCACGGTCGAGCTCCGCTACCCGGTCATCATGCAGCCGCAGTCCACGATCTTCGCGCTCGTCTTCCTGGAGGGCGGTTACAGCTGGTCGGACATCCGCGACTTCAACCCGTTCCAGATCAAGCGCTCGGCCGGCGTCGGCCTGCGCGTCTTCCTGCCCGTGGTCGGCCTCCTCGGCGTGGACTGGGGCTACGGCTTCGACACCGACGGCGACAAGGACAAGAGCCACTTCCACTTCATGATCGGACAACAATTCTAAAAAGATATGCGTATGAAAAAGACATTGATCGCCATCGCCCTGATGCTGACCGCCGCCTTCTCCGCACAGGCCCAGAAGGTGGGTCTCATCAACACGGAGCAGATCCTGGCCCGGATTCCGGCTTACGCCTCCGCCCAGGAGCAACTCAACGCATTGAATGACAAATATAAAGCGACTATCGAGACGGAAATGGGCCGCATCGAGACCCTGTACCAGAACTACCAGGCCAACCGTGCTTCGATGAGCGCTTCCCAGCGCCAGAGCGCCGAAAACGAGATCATCGCCAAGGAACGCGTGGTCCAGGAAAAGCAGAAGATCTATTTCGGGGAAGACGGCATCATGGCCAAGAAAGCCGAGGAACTCCTCGCCCCGATCCGCGACCGCGTGAACCGTGTCATCGAGGCCGTGGCCAAGAAGGGCGGATACGACCTGGTCCTTGACCTGGCCGCCCTCCAGGGCGTCGTTTACAAGCGCGATGCGATTGACCTGACGGAGATCGTCACGGAGCTGGTCCTTCAAAATGAAAACAACTAGTATCACACTCTAAACACTCATTTGAAAAATGAAAAAATTTGCACTTCTTGTCGTCTGTGTTCTTTCGTTCGGTGTTGCATCCCAGGCCCAGAACCTCAAATGCGGACACATCAACACCAATGAATTGATCTCCCTGATGTCGGAGCGCGACTCTGCGATCGTCAAGCTGCAGGCTTACCAGAACGATCTGCTGGAGACCCTGGAAGGAATGGAGACCGAGTACAACAACAAGTTGAACGAGTATCAGCGCAAACGCAACGAGTGGGCACCCGTGGTCGTGGAAACCAAGGAACGTGAGCTCGGCGAACTGGGACAGCGGATCCAGCAGTTCCAGCAGAATGCCCAGCAGGAGATGGCCCAGATGCAGCAGGTACTGATGACCCCGGTTATCGAGAAGGCCCAGAACGCCATCACGAAGGTGTCCAAGGACAACAACCTGACTTACGTCTTCGATCTTTCCACCGGCGCGCTCATCTATTTCGACGCAGCGAACAGCCTGGACCTCCTGCCGCTGGCAAAGAAGGAACTGGGCATTCCCGCAGAGAAGGTGGCGCCGACGCAATTGACGGATAACGCACAGGCAACCAACTAACCTCAAACATACCTAATTTAACCTATGCAACATAAAGTAATTGACACCAAAGATGTTGTAATCAGGTTTTGCGGTGACTCGGGAGATGGAATGCAGCTGACAGGTACGCTGTTCGCTGATGCTTCCGCCTTGTACGGAAACGAGATTTCCACTTTCCCGGATTATCCGGCTGAGATCCGCGCTCCGCACGGCACAGTCTCCGGCGTCTCGGGCTTCCAGGTCCACATTGGAAGCGGCGAGATCAACACGCCCGGAGACTTTTGTGATGTGCTGGTCGCGATGAATCCGGCCGCCCTTCGCGCCAATGCGAAGTGGGCGAAGCCGACGGCAACCGTCATCATCGACACGGACACCTTCGATGAGGCTCTCATCCAGAGAGCGGGCTACGCTACCCTCGACCCGATCGCCGAGCTCCGGCTCGAGGACCGGAATATCATCTACTCACCCATCACGACCCTCACCAAGGAGAGCCTGAAGGACAGCGGAATGGACCAGAAGGCCATCGTGCGCTGCAAGAACATGTTCACGCTCGGCATGTGCTTCTACATGTTCAACCGCCCGCTGGAGTACACGTATGCATACCTCGAGAAGAAGTTTAAGAAGAAACCGGCCCTGATCGAGCCCAACAAGAAGGTGCTCTTCGACGGCTACAACTACGCAAGCAACATCCAGGCGATCCCCAACACCTACACGGTCAAGCCGGCCAAGCAGGAGAAGGGCGTGTATCGCAACATCAGTGGTAACCAGGCGACGGCCTGGGGCCTGATCGCCGCTTCCGAGAAGAGCGGCCGCCCGTTGTTCTGCGGTTCCTATCCGATCACTCCGGCTACGGCGATCCTGGAAGAACTTGCTATCCACAAGAATTTGGGTGTCAAGACGTTGCAGGCTGAGGACGAGATTGCGGGCATCTGCACCGCCATCGGCGCAGCCTATGCCGGCAACTTTGCTGTCACGACGACGTCCGGTCCGGGCCTCTCCCTGAAGAGCGAGGCGCTCGGCCTGGCGATGATTACCGAGCTTCCGCTCGTGCTGGTCGACGTCCAGCGCAGCGGCCCGTCGACGGGCATCCCGACCAAGACCGAGCAGACCGACCTGGCGCAGGCCCTCTATGGCCGCAACGGTGAATGCCCGATCGCGGTCATCGCGGCACACTCGCCGAGCCATTGCTTCGACGCTGCCTTCTACGCAGGCAAGTACGCCATGGAGCACATGATGCCGGTCATCCTGCTGACCGAGGGCTTCCTCGGCAACGGCAGCGAGCCGTGGAAGATTCCTTCGATGAAGGATTATCCGGCCATCAACCCGCCCATCATCGACAAGGTGGAAGGCGCTTTCCAGCCGTTCGCACGTGATCCCGAAACGTTCGCACGCAAGTGGGCGTTCCCGGGCAAGGCCGGTCTGGAACACCGTGTCGGCGGCCTCGAGAAGAACACCGCCGGTGTCATTTCGTCCGATCCGGAGAACCATGCCAAGATGGTTGCCGAGCGCGCCGAGAAGGTCGCCCGCCTGGCAAACTATCTGCCCGAGCAGAAGGTCATCGGCCCCGAAGAGGCCGACGTCCTGCTGGTGGGCTGGGGCGGCACGTTCGGCCACCTCTACACCGCGCTGCACGAGCTCCAGGATGAAGGCAAGAGCGTGGCCCTCTGCCACTTCGACTTCATCAACCCGCTGCCGAAGAACACGGCCGACATCTTTGCCCGCTACAAGAAGATCATCGTATGCGAGCTCAACAGCGGCCAGTTCGCAGACTACCTGCGTGCAAAACTGCCGCAGTTCAGTTACCTGCAGTACAACAAGGTCCAGGGTCAGCCTTTCATCGTGAAGGAGATCGTGGACGCCGTGAACGCCATTCTTTAAAGGGAGGACAACGCAATGAAATACACAGCACAAGATTTCAAGAGCAATCAGGAAGTCCGCTGGTGCCCGGGTTGCGGCGACCACGCCGTCCTGGCAGCCATCCATCGTGCCCTTCCGACGGTTTGCGAACAGCGCGGCTACAGCAAGGAACGCCTGGTGTTCATCTCGGGCATCGGCTGCTCCTCGCGTCTGCCGTATTACATGAATACGTTCGGATTCCACAGCATCCACGGTCGTGCTACGGCCATCTCGACGGGTGTGAAGGTCGCCAATCCGGAACTCAGCGTCTGGCAGGCTTGCGGTGACGGTGACGCCCTGGCTATCGGCGGCAACCACTTCATCCACGCCATCCGCCGTAACATCGACATCAACATCATCCTGTTCAACAACCAGATCTACGGTCTGACCAAAGGACAGTATTCCCCGACCTCCAAGCTGGGTCAGATTACCAAGACCTCGCCTTACGGAACCGTGGAGAATCCCTTTACGCCGGGTTCCCTCGTGCTGGGCGCACGCGGAACGTTCTTCGCACGCTCGCTCGACAGCGAACTGGCCCTGAACCAGGAAATCTTCATCGCGGCTGCCGCCCATGACGGCTGCTCCGTCTGCGAGATGCTCACCAACTGCGTGATCTTCAACGATGGCGCGCACAGCACCATCTCCGACCGTGAGTACCGCGCCGACCGCACCATCGTCCTTCGCCACGGCGAGCCGATGGTCTTTGGCAAGGACAAGGACAAAGGCCTCATCCTCGAGCACGGCAAGCTGAAAGTGGTCAAGATCGGCGAGAACGGCATCACCGTCGACAAGCTTCTGGTCCACGACGCACACGCCGAGGATCCGGCTATCCAGAACCAGTTGATCAACATGAAGTATCCCGACTTCCCGGTGGCCCTCGGCGTCATCCGCCAGGTCAACGAGCCGACCTACGACGACCGCGTCCGCGACCAGCTCCTCCAGGTGAAGGAAGCTTCCAAGATCACCTGCATGGACGAGCTGCTTCGCAGCGGCGCTACCTGGACGGTAGAATAACCCCTTGTGGAAACAAGAAACAACCAAAAAACCTTATACGTTCAACAATTTATCCAATAACAAATTTCTATCATGAAAGTAGCTGAAATTATGGCGAACCTTGAGCGGAAGCACCCCGGTGAGAGCGAGTATCTCCAGGCTGTCCGCGAGGTCCTCGACTCCATCGAGGAAGTGTACAACCAGCATCCTGAATTCGAGAAGGCACAGATCGTCGAGCGCATGGTCGAGCCGGACCGTATCTTCACGTTCCGCGTGACGTGGGTGGACGATGCAGGCAAGGTGCAGACCAACCTCGGTTATCGCATTCAGTTCAACAGCGCGATCGGCCCCTACAAGGGCGGTCTCCGTTTCCACAAGGCTGTGACCCCGTCCATGCTGAAGTTCCTGGGCTTTGAGCAGACCTTCAAGAACGCCCTCACGACCCTCCCGATGGGTGGTGCAAAGGGTGGTTCCGACTTCGACCCTGTCGGAAAGAGCAACGACGAGATCATGCGTTTCTGCCAGGCCTTCATGACCGAGCTGTGGCAGTGCATCGGCCCGGACCAGGATGTCCCTGCAGGTGACGTCGGTGTCGGCGGCCGTGAGATCGGTTTCCTCTACGGTATGTACAAGAAGCTCGCACGTGAGTACAACACGGGCGTGCTGACCGGTAAGGGTGCAACGTGGGGCGGTTCGATCCTCCGTCCGGAAGCTACCGGTTTCGGTGCTCTCTACTTTGTCCAGAACCTGCTGCACAAGGCCGGCAAGGACATCAAGGGCTGCACGGTGGCTCTCTCCGGCTTCGGCAACGTGGCTTGGGGCGCTGCAACCAAGGCTCGCGAGCTCGGTGCGAAGGTCGTCGCTATCTCCGGCCCGGACGGTGTCTGCGAGATTCCCGACGGCATTACGCCTGAGATGATCGACTACATGCTCGAGATGCGTGCTTCGAACCGCAACAAGGTCGAGGACATGGCTACCAAGTTCCCGGGCAAGGCGAAATTCACGGCCGGCAAGAAGGCCTGGAGCGTGAAGTGCGACATCGCACTGCCTTGCGCATTCCAGAACGAGCTGTCCGAGGACGACGCGAAGGAACTGAAGGCAAACGGCACCTGGTGCTGCTGCGAGGTTTCCAACATGGGCTGCCAGCCGGGCGCTATCCACTTCTTCCAGCACAACGGCATCCTGTTCGCTCCGGGCAAGGCTGTCAACGCCGGTGGTGTGGCTACCTCGGGTCTCGAGATGACGCAGAATGCTTCGCACATCAGCTGGAGCGGCAAGGAAGTCGACGAGAAGCTGCACTTCATCATGGACTCGATCCACGAGGCATGCGTGAAGTACGGTACGCAGCCGGACGGCACGATCGACTATGTGAAGGGCGCGAACATCGCGGGCTTCATGAAAGTCGCTACCGCAATGCTCGAGCAGGGAATTATCTAATTTACTGGGGCTCTGCCCCAAACCCCGCGCCTCCCGGCCTTAGTACTTTGCTAAGGCTGGGAGTTGTGCGTTTATGAGAAGGGTTTAGCAAAGTACCGGCCTCCGGCGGTCCGCTGATGCGGACTTATTAGAGACTAGCAAGTCGCAATAGGATAGAAATATCCTTTGATGATGAATTGAATTCAGTCGAACCTTCTTTTTGTGAGGGTTCTTTTTTGCCCAGGAGGCGGCGGGCCTGGCGGGCGACGGCGGGTGCGGGGTTGACGACGGTGACAGCGGGTCCGGCCAGGCGCTCGATGACGGGCTGCAGGAAAGGGTAGTGGGTGCAGCCGAGCACAATGTGATCGGCGCCGGCCTCCAGCATCGGGTCGATGCAGCGGTGTACCAGCGCTTCGACCTCCGGGCCGTCGAGGATGCCCTTTTCCACCGTCTCGACAAGCCCTTCACCGACGCGTTCGATGACCTTTACGTCACCGGAAAAACGCGCCAGCGTGTTCAGGTACAACTTTCCCTTGAACGTGCCGGCCGTGGCCAGCACGCCGACCACACCGCTGCGGCTGTGAAGGATGGCAGGCTTGATGGCGGGCTCCATGCCCACGAACGGGATGGTGTAATGCGCCCGCAGATAAGAAATGGCTGCAGCCGTGGCCGTGTTGCATGCAACGACGATCAGGCTGCAGCCTTTTTCGAGGAAGAAATCGGTGACGGCGCAGGCCCGTTCTACGATGAACGAGGGATCCTTCGGCCCGTAGGGGCAGTACGCCGCATCCGAGAAATAAACGTAGTCTTCATCGGGCATCAGTTTCACCAGTTCCCGCCAGACGGAAAGGCCGCCCACGCCCGAATCATAGACTCCGATCATCGTATTTCCGGATCAGAGTGAGTCGTTCCTGACATCCTGGGGGATGGAGGCTTTCCGATAGGTCTGAACCTCGCTTCCGTCCGTGGTCGTCAGGATGAGCTGCGTGCGGTTTTCGTCCATCTCCACATTGTAGGAGCTGGCCCACTGCGCGCCGCCCTCATAAGAACCGCTCAACACCTTGTCGAGGAGCGACCAGGTGCCGGCATACTTGCGATAGCGTCCCGTGCCGAGCATCTGGTAGAGCTCGAAGGTGCCGCCGTCATTGAAGGCTACGTACACGTCCACCGTCTGGCCGCCGATAGAGGCCTTCGTGGAAATCTGCGAGAGCTGCCATTCTCCCTTGATGTCAAGGACATCCTCCACCGGCTTCTCGGGACAGCCGGCCGTGATGAGGCAAAGCAGCGTCATCGCTGCGATCATATAGAGTCGTTTCATTATAACCATCCTCCGTTCGAGCTCTTGATATTTCTGGAAATGATTGAGATCTGGTGTTCGATCGGCATGCCGCCGATCTTCTTGCCGCCACCGATTTCCGTGCCGCCGCCCACTGCCTTGACGGTGATCTTGGCGGCACCGATCTTGGTCGGATGGATCCACAGGCGGCCGTACTGGATGTACGGGTCTTCTGCCAGCCCGAGTGCGTTGCGGACGCTGTCATCGATGTCGATGAAGTACTTGGCATCCTGGCCTTCGCCTTCAACGCGGCCGAGATAAGTCAGGTTTATGGACGCCGTTCCGAAGTAGGAGGAGATGTCCACCCACTGGTTCTCACCGACCTTGGCGGTGAGGCTGGGGATGCCTTCGATCTGCATGCAGAGCAGCCAGGCATCAATGGCGCCGCTGCCCATCATCTTGCGGTAGTTGTACAGTTCCAGGGGTGAAGATGAGCGAGCGCCGACGTAGGTCTTCTGGCCCTTGAGGCGCGTGTCGAAGTCGCGGGCCGAGGTGACGATCAGGTTCTTGAACTCCTGCACCGTGAAGTGCTTGCCCAGCTTGCGGGCGTAGGCCAGACCCAGGGCTGCCACGCCGGTTACGTGCGGGCAGGCCATCGAGGTGCCCTGCATATAGCCATAGTGGTCGCCGCCGTTCACTTCCGAAGGAAGGGTGGAAAGAACCAGTGCCGAATAGCTGGTCCACGGTGCCAGATAAGCTTCTCCGCCCGGAGCGGTGATGTTGCAGCCGGGGCCGTAGTTCGTGTAGTAGGTGGGCAGGAAGTCCGGGCCGAAGGCCGAGACGCTGATGATGTCGTAGAGGGCACCCGGGTAGCCTGCATAAGGCTTTCCGTCGTTGCCGGATGCGAAAATGGCCACATTTCCGTCGAGGACGTCGTTGTTCTTGCAGGCCTCGAAGTAATGGATGGCATCGCCTTCCGCACCGCCCTGATTCATATAGCCGCCGTCGCTGGTGAACGCGCCGGCCTTGTAACCGTAGGAGCAGGAGATGAGCGAAGCTCCGTTGTCTGCAGCGTATTTGATAGCGCGGGCCGTGTTCTGTACCGAAGCACCTCGCGTGTGTCCTTCGCCGTCGCCCGTGAAGATCTGGCAGCTCATGATGCGCACGCCGTCTCCCTTGCCGGAACCGCCGGCAATGCCGCACACGCCCTGGTTGTTGTTGTTCACAGCGGCGATGGTGCCGGCGCAGTGCGTGCCGTGACCGGAGTTTCCGTACGTCACGTAATCAAACTCGGGGATCATGTCCACGAAGTTGAAGCCGGTGATGTCGTCGATATAGCCGTTACCGTCGTCATCGACGCCCGGCTGGCCGTTCCGTTCCTTGTCATTGTACCAGATGTTGGCCTGCAGGTCGGGGTGGTTGGGTTTTACGGCCTCGTCGATGACGGCTACGATGATGCTGTTGTCACCGCAGGTGAGCTGCTGCCATACGGACTCCACGTTGACGTCTGCTCCTTTGTAGCAGGTCGTGCAGATATTGACGTTGCCACGGTTGATGTAGTTCCACTGGTCCTTGAGCATCGGGTCGTTGAAGACGCCGTCCGCCTTCGTTGCGGGTGTGAGGTCGCCGTCGAAGGGGTAGGTAATGTCGTCGGACGTCTTTCTGAAGAGGATATTGTATTCCACCAGTTCGACCCTGGGATTCTCAGCGAAGCCGGGAACGGCCTGTTCAGCCGTCAGGCCGTCTGCAAGGTGGACCAGGTACCAGCGGTCCATGCGGAACTGGCGCTCGAGCTCCTCCTTGCCGGGGACGCTGTTGAAGACGCGTTCCACGGAAGCGGCGCCTATATCATACAGTCCCTGCAGGGTAGCTTCGTCGGGTGCCGCATCCAGCAGGAGCAGGAGGGACCCGTTATCGATATCGACAGGTTGATGAACGACCTTCGTCAGGGGAGAGGCAGCGTCGGCCGGATATTCTCCGAGCCCAGCCGTGTCCTCACAGGACGCCAGCAGCAGCGTGGCCGCCGCCAGCATCAATCCGAGAATGTATTTTTTCTGTAACATAAACACAAAGATACATTTTTTTCGTCCAATGTCCCACTATCGTGCCAAAAAAAGGCCCGGACACTGTCGGTCCGGGCCTCGTTCATCAGTAGTTGGAATTCTCTGGAAAACTTAGTCCTTGACGAGTTCTCTCGAAGATTCCTTTGCCGGGCGTGCGATCCGGGTGACCGTAGCCTTGACGGAGTTGATGTTGCCGCGCTCGTAGTTGTCTTCGCGTGCCTTGAAGAGCGACTTGTTGGCCTTCGTGTTCCTGTCGAAGTTCACGTTTGCCGGAGCAGCTGCCGGAGCGCTTGCACCGTCGGCCGGAAGGTCGATCTTGAATGCACCATGCTGGTTAGCATAGTAGTAGCCGTCGCCGTCGATCGTTGCGAGCAGACCTTTTTCGGTCGGGAAGGAGATCACGCCGTCCTTGTAGATACCGATGGAGAACGGTTCACCCTTGTAGACGGAAGTCACACCGTCGATGAAGCCGTCGCTGGAGTTCAGGCACACGCCGTAATCCTGGAGTTCGATGCGGACATCTTCCGGATTCTGTGCGTCGATGATGAGCTCAGCGTCACGCCAGTAGATGCCTTCATATTCGAGCAGTTCCTCTTCGGAAGCCTCGAAGATGGTGGCCACGAGCGGAAGCTGGAAGCCCTTGAGCTTGAACAGGCCCGGATGGCTTGCTTCTTCATAGATGTCGCAGTAGACGGTTATCGGGTCGATGCCGTAGATACCGCATGCCACATCGTCGGTGTAGGCTGCCTTGCCGAGGTTCTTCCACTCGTACGGCAGCGGCTCGGTCTTCCAGGTGTCACCTACGAATGCCTCTTCCTTGCCGTTGGTCGCCCAGACGAGGAGGATATACTCGGTGTCAGCCTTCAGGCCGTCAATCACGGTGAAGTAACCGCCGTTCGCGTTGATTGTAGCGAGGGTGGTCGCATTCACAGCGTGGCCATTCTTGATGTCGTTCAGGACAGCTGCGCGCTGCTTCTGGTACGTGTCAAATGCATAGACGGCTACGTGGGCTTCGGTAAGGTCTTCACCGACCACGTAGTATGCGAAGGACGACTGCGGGCTGAAACCCGTGTAGCGGTCCGGAACTTCTTCCGTTGCGCAGTCCACGATCACCTTGTAGGTCTCTTCATCGTCTGCGGAGACATAGTTCAGCAGGACGCTGCCGATCTCCTGTGCATTGCCCTTGGCGTCGTAGGTCACGCCCACGAAGGTGTAGAAGCCGGTTTCGCCGAGGTTGAGGGCGACGTCAGCGTATTTCTCGCCGTCACCTTCCTCGAATTCCGTAACAACCTCTGCATTGTCGTCAGCTGCGATGGTAGCAGCCTTGTTCTCGATCTGCGTCGGGGTGAGCTCGCCCGGATATGCGGAGAAGATCACCTTGTCCACGTCGACACCGAGGGTCATGTACACCGGTACTTCGCCGTCGTGGCTGAAGTCGGTCTCGGCCTCGATGGAGTAATCCACACGGGTGTAGCCGTCGACGATGGCCACCAGTTCGTACGGATCGGGGCTGAAACCGCCCAGGCCCGGGATGTAGTAACGTGCGTTGAAGTAGAAGCCGCCGTTGCCGTCATAGTAGGACACCGGATAGCTGCCGTCGATGTCGCCGTAGGTGGCTGCAAAGTCGAGGAAGCTGCCGAGGCTCTCGCCACGCTCGATCCAGTAGGTGTAATAGTCATAGAGATAGACCGGAGACACTGCGTCTTCGACCGGCTTGGAGGTCCAGTCGTTGTAGTCGAAGCCGAAGTACTGTTTCGGAATGGCCACGAGCTGGTAGCCGTCGCTGTTGGTGTTCTTGGTGTACCAGGTGAACTGGATGGTGGTATTCTGGGTATCACCCCAGATGCCGTTGCCCTCGTCGCACTCTGCGACGCAGGTACGGATACCGTTCACCTCGTAGTACTTGATGTTGGCGGTGTGGACTTCACCCCACCAGCCCTCGTAGAACGTAGCGTGGCCGAAGTTGACCCATTCCACACGGAGGCAGGAGTAGTCGAATGCGATCGGCTGGTCCTGGTACTTCGAAGCGTACTGCGGGTCGTCGATCTGGACGCTCAGGTTGTAGGTCGTACCGAGCTCGGAGTTCGGGAACGTCACCGTGAACGTCGATTCGGACTGGCCGTCCGCGAAGGTCAGGTCGCCCACATTGAAGACACCGTCTGCAGAAGCCTTCACGGTAAGCGGGACGGTGATGGCGCCGTTGGTGTTCTTACGCATTGCGGTAAAGGTGGCCTGGGGAGCCATCGTCGGGTCAAGGGTGTGGCTGCCCGTAGCTTCCTGCGACGGGAAATAGACACCATAGCAACCCGATACTTCTTCCTCGCCCGGATTGAACGGCTCTACCTGCGGCTGGCAGGAGAAGAGGAAGGGAAGCACAAACAGAAGGGAAATGAATATCTTTTTCATAATCTGTCGTAGTGTTTAAAGGTTAGTCGGTGACACCGTCGCGGAGGCTCGGGTTCTCATCGGTGACAGGCTGGTGACCGCCCGTGTTGTCAACGATACCGAAGTTGGTGTTGAGCTCGCCCTGCGGGAAGCGCATCAGCAACCAGGGATCGTCTGCGGGGAGGTTGAAACGGAAAGCAGCTGCAATGTTGCCCTTGTCGTCGTGGAAACGGACGAGCGGCTTGTTGAAGCGCTTCATGTCATTCACGAAGAAACCTTCACCCCAGAGCTCGACACGGCGCTGGAACCAGATTTCGTCCATCAGGCTGCGGCCGCCGGCTGCCACGGAGTAGCTCGGGTCGCGGTAGGTCTTGACAAAGTTCTCGAGGAGCGAGGTAGCACCGGCGTTGTCGCCCATGTGCGCCTTGCACTCGGCCTGGATCAGGATCATCTCCTCGACGCGCATCAGCACCATGTCTTCATCGTTGGAGGTCGTACCAATCGAGAAGCAGCCGAACTTCACGTTCGTGTAGGGGAGGTAAGGGAGCTTGGCGTCGCCGCCGTCGTTTGCATTGGCCACATCGTCGAAGCCGGGCCACTTGAGGCCGTCGAGCAGCGAGGACTCAAGGTTCTCGTCAACCCACCACTGCTTGCGGATGTCGGTTGCAGGGATCTTGTCGTACAGGATCTTGTTGATGCAGGTATACACCTGGCAGGCGGGAGCATAGCCCCACGCGGAGAAGGAACGCAGCCACGACGAGGTCGTTGCGTAGCGGTAGTTCATTGCCAGGTCGGTAATCATGTCATAACCCCAGATCCAGTTGTGGTCGTTGATGTCGTAGAATGCAGGGACGGACACTTCCGCACGGCTTGCAGGGGTGTAACCCTCGGCTGCCTTCACGGCGTCGTCGTAAGCTTTCTGCCAGTCACCCATTTCGAGATATGCGCGGGCACGGAGGCCGTGTGCCACGTTGCCGTCGATGTACATCTTGGAGGTGCGGGATGCGCCTTCCAGAGTCTGGACTGCATAGTTGAGGTCTTCGATAACCAGGTCATACACTTCCTTGACGCTTGCACGCGGGTTGTTGGTGAAGTCAGTGGTCTCCTGGGTCACGATCGGAACGGCCGGCTGGTCAGCTGCCGTCTGGTAGCTGAACTGGAAGCCGTTGGCCAGCAGCATGTAGCTCCATGCGCGGAGTGCGCGGGCCTGCGCCATCATGTTGATCGAGTTGGGATCGGTCACGTCCTCGCCGAAGCCGTCGAGGAAGGTGTTGACCGAAGCGATCATGTTATAAGGAGCACGATAGCGGATAGCCGGGTTACGGTAGTTCGCGTTACGGGAAGAAAGCTCACCGCAGACACTGAACCAGTTGTAACCACTGTCGGCGATCACTGCGTCGGCGCCTTCAAGGTCGTTGCAGAAGAGGATCATCAGGAACTCCCAGTCGTCCGGGGTGGAGTACATTTTGGCCGGACGTCCGATGTCGGAGAACATACCTGCGAACGGTGCTGCAGCACGTTCGGGTGCGATGGCGTAGGTCTCCTGGACCTGCGTGGAAAGCATCGTTCCGCTCTGCGGCACAACGTCCGTGATGTCGGAGCAGGATGCCAATGCAAGGCCAACCAATATAATCGAGAGTAATTTAATACGTTTCATATCTTTCATCATTTAAAGGTTAGAACGTAAGCGAGATACCGCCCGTGATGGTGCGCATCGGAGCGTAAGCACTGGAAGTCAGACCGGCACCGCTGGTCATGGAACCCAGACCCATTGAGTAGCGCGGGTCCATACCCTTGCGGACGGAGAAGACGGCAAGGTTCTCACCGGCTACGTAGAGACGGAGCTGGCTGATCGCAATCTTGTTGGTCCACTTGGTCGGGAAGGTGTAACCTACGGTGACGTTGTTGATGCTCAGGTAGTTGGAGGAAACGAGGAACCGGTCGGTTGCGCTCTGCGCCTCAGCGTAGACGCCGTTACGAGGAATCTCGTTGCTGGGGTTCTCGGGCGTCCATGCCTTGAGGGCGTCGCGGTGCCAAGCAGAACCCTTCTGGTCCTGGGTCCACATCAGCTGCTGGTAGGAACCGTCGTAGTACTTGCCGCCGAGCTGGAAGGAGCACTGTGCGGAAAGGTCGAAGCCGTAAGCGTTCAGCGAGGTGCCGAAACCACCATAGAGCTTCGGCATCACACTGCCGAGTTTGTACTTGGTAGCCTGGTCAAAGACGTCGGTGGTCTCATCATATTCGTTGGTGATTTTGCCGTCGTCGTCCTTCTCCTCGACATGTTTCCAGTAGAGAGGATAACCGGTCTCCTGGTTCACGCCTGCGAACTTGTACATGTAAGCGTCGTAGAGGGAACCGCCGATCTCGTAGATGAAGTTGGAACCCTTGATACCGTTCTCCGAGACACTCGGGTCGAGGGAGAGGATGGTGTTCTTGTAGTGCGAGAGGTTGACGTTCCAGTTCCAGCGGACGTTCTTGGTATTGATGATGTTACCGTCGAGGGAAACCTCGAAGCCGCGGTTCATGATGTCGCCCACGTTCACAGGGACGACGCCGGTCGGGTTACCTGCGGAAAACGGCACGTTCTTCGAGTAGAGGAGGTCTTCGGTCTTGCGCGAGAAGTACTCGACGGTACCGTTGAGCACGCCGTGGAAGATTTCGAAGTCGAGACCGACGTTGAACGACTTGGAGGTCTCCCAGGTCAGGTCTTCGTTACCCTTGTAGCTGAGGACGAGGGAGTACTCGCCGGTCTCCTCGTTGTAGGAGTGCGTGTACTGGTCTGCCCATGGGTAGAGGGAACCGAGGTTATCGTTACCCTGCTGGCCGTAGCTGACCTTGAGTTTCAACATGTCGATGACGCCGTTGTTGCGCAGGAATTCCTCGTTGCTGATCAACCATGCGCCGCCGGCGCTCCAGAAGTTGCCCCACTGGTGACCGGGTGCGAAGCGCGAGGAGGCGTCGCGACGGAAGGAACCGCTGAGGAAGTACTTGTTGGCATAGTCGTACTGTGCACGTGCCAGGAAGCCTTTCGACTTGTAGGTGTTGGTGCCGGAAGAAGTACGGGTGCCGGAGGTGCCGTCACCGTTGCCGAGCTCACCCACAACCGGGTTGAACAGGTGGTCCTTCTGGCCCCAGAGGGTCTGGCTCTTGCGGTTGTATTCCTCGTAACCGGCCAGGACGTCGATGTTGTGGTCGCTGCCGCCAAAGTCGGTCTTGTATTCAGCGAGGTACTGCTGGTTGACAGCGAACATGCGGCTCTGGTAGACATAAGCCATACCGTCGGTCGAAGCGCCGGAACCGAAGATCGAGTAGAGGTCAGCCTCGCGGGTGTTGTCGCTCGTCAGGTTGAGGTTGGCGGTCAGGGTCATGCCCCGGAACGGGGTGAAGATCGCGCCGGCCTTGCCGATGAACACGTCGGAGTAGTAGTTCGTCACGTCATACTCGTTGTCGCGGATTGCGTTACCGACGACTGCGGGACGGATGAAGTTCGTGTTGTTGGAGTCGTAGATGACGCGGCCGTTCTCGGTCTTGATCGAACCGTCGGCGTTGCGCACGTACAGCGGATAGATAGGACCCATGTTGTTGGCCACATAGAACACGTTGCCGGAGGAACCCCAGGAACCGTTGGAACCGTTGGTCATGGAGTTCGCGTGGCTGAAGCTCATCGAGGTGGTGAGCTTGAACCACTTCTTCACCTGGTAGTCGGCGTTGATACGGCCCGTGTAGCGCTTGTACTCGGAGTTGTTGATGATACCGCCATCGTCCACGTAACCGCCGCTCGCATAGTAGTTGAAGCGCTCGCCGGAACCACTGACGGACATGTTGTACTCCTGACGGAACGAGTTGTGGAAGGTCTCGTTGTACCAGTCATCCGGAATGTAGTAGTATTCGCCGTCGCTGTAGCCGAGGGTAGCGTGGGGGTTCAGGCGCAGGTTCGTACCGATGAGTTTCTCACCCTCGGGATAGTTGAACACGCGGTAACCCAGACCGCCGCTCGTGCTGAACAGCGTCTGGTCTGCGAATGCGTAGGCCTGTGCAGTGGTGTGCGTGGTCTTGCCGTCGCCGATCAGGTGCTTGTAGTACAGCAACTGGTAATAGGTTTCATAATACTGGCCCGGGTCGGTGATCACGTCGTAGTTGGGGATCAGTCGGCTGTTGGAGCCGAGGCGGGCGTCGAATTTGATCTTCGCGTCGCCGGTACCCTTCTTCGTGGTGATCAGGATGACACCGTTAGCACCGCGGTTACCGTAGATGGCCGATGCGGAAGCATCCTTCAGCACGGACATCGACTCGACGTCGTTCGGGTTGATGTCCTTGATGGAACCTTCGAACGGGGAGCCGTCCACGACGATCAGCGGGCTCGAGCTTGCGCTCATGGAACCGACACCACGGATGCGGATCGTAGGGCCGCCGCTCGTCGGGTCGCCGGAACCGGAGATGACCTGGACACCCGGGGAGGCGCCGGCCAGAGCGCTGGTCACGTTCGTGGAGACTTTCTTCTCGATGGCTTCACTCTTGACCATCGCGGCCGATCCGGTGAAGGAGCTCTTCGTTGACGTACCATACGCGATCACGATGGCATCGTCGATGAACTCCTGGCTCGGAGCGAGCGCGGCGTTGATCACAGCTTTTCCTTCGATGGCTACTTCAAGGTTCTCGTAGCCGACGAAACTGAATACAAGCACGCCGTTGCTCGGGACGGTCAACTGGTAGTTACCATCCAGATCGGTAGCGGCACCGGTCATCGTTCCCTTCAGGCTAACCGAAGCGAACGGAATGACTTCTCCTGTGCTAGCATCAGTAACAGTACCTTTCACCTGGATGTTCTGTGCGAAAAGGCCGACAGAGCATACAAGCAAGAGGCTTGTCAAAATAAGTCTGATCTTTTTCATTTGGAAAAGTTTTGTTGGTTAATAGATAAAATTTTGGTTCATTTTCTGTTTTTAATCTTTTTTTTTTCTTGTTTTCTCTGGTTTGCTTACAATTTTATGATGTGTGTGTAGTATTTTAGGAGGCTAAATTACATAATTTTATAATAAAAAACAACTTTTCCCCGATTTTTTAAACAGATAAGGGGTGCCGGACATACCGACACCCCTTTCACATTATTAGCAAATCTTTAAAAAACGCTTACAGATTATTTGTACCAGTCCTTGTACATAAGATAACCTTGTGCGTTTTTATGCGCTGCGGCCGTAATTTTTTCAGAACCGTCTTTCACTTTTTTGGCCGGTACGCCGGCATAGACGCCGGGTTCCAGTTTCTGGTCCGAAAGGACGACCGCGCCGGCGGCGATGATGCTGCCGTCCGCGATCTCGGCGTTGTCCATCAGCACGGCGCCCATGCCCACCAGCACGTCGTTGCCGACCTTCGCGCCGTGTACCACGGCATTGTGGCCGACGGACACGTCGTCGCCGATGATGGTCACCGAGCGCTGGTAGAGCGTGTGCACGCTGGCATTGTCCTGGATGTTGACGCGGTTCCCGATCTTGATGGTGTTGACGTCGCCGCGGAGGACTACTCCATACCAAATGCTGCAATCATCGCCGATGGTCACATCGCCGATGATTACAGCATTCTCAGCTATGAAGCAATTCTTTCCGATCTTGGGGGTGAACCCTCTCAGGGGACGGATGATTGCCATGGAGCCTCCTTATTTCTTGCGGGCCGTCATCTTCTGATAGTCTTCCATCGAGGCGACGATCAGGTTGTCGAACTCGCGCTGGCCTGTACCGGCAGGAATCAGGTGTCCGCAGATCACGTTCTCCTTCAGGCCCTCGAGGGTATCGATCTTGCCGCGGATAGCCGCGTCGGAAAGGACCTTCGTGGTCTCCTGGAAGGAAGCAGCCGACATGAAGCTGTTGGTCCGCAGTGCGGCGCGCGTGATGCCCTGCAGCACCTGGTTGGACGTTGCAGGAACGGCGTCGCGGGCCTCTACGGTACGCTTGTCGGCACGCTTGAGGGCGGAGTTCTCGTCGCGGAGCTGGCGCACCGTGACGATCTGTCCGGGATACAGGTTCTCGGAGTCGCCGGCGTCGGTCACCACCTTCTTGTCGAAGATGTCGTCGTTCACCTCGAGAAACTCGAGCTTCTCGACGAGCTGCTCCGGCAGGAAGCGGGTGTCACCCGGATCGATGATCTCTACCTTGCGCATCATCTGGCGGACGATCACCTCGAAGTGCTTGTCGTTGATCTTCACGCCCTGCATGCGGTAGACTTCCTGGATCTCGTTGACGATGTACTCCTGGACCTTGATCGGGCCGAGGATGTTCAGGATGTCGGTCGGGGAGACGGCGCCGTCTGAAAGCGGCATGCCCGCACGGACGTAGTCGTTCTCCTGGACGAGGATCTGCTTGGACAGCGGAACGAGATAGCTCTTCTCCTCACCGCTGCGTGCCTTGATGATGATCTCGCGGTTACCGCGGCGGTTCTTGCCCATGCGGACCTCGCCGTTGATCTCCGACACGATGGCCGGGTTCGACGGGTTGCGGGCCTCGAAGAGCTCGGTCACGCGCGGCAGACCGCCCGTGATGTCGCCCGACTTGCCGATGGCCCTCGGGATCTTCACGATGATTTCACCAACCTTGATTTCCTGGCCGTCTTCCACCATGACGTGCGCACCCACAGGCAGGTTGTACTGCTTGAGCTCGGTGCCGTCTTCGCCCTTGATGATGATGGTCGGGTTCTTCGACTTGTCGCGTGCCTCGATGATGACCTTCTCGCGGTGCTGCGAGAATTCATCGGTAGCCTCCGCGCGGAAGGTGACGCCTTCCACCATGTTCTCGTACACGGCCTTACCGGAGATTTCCGTAATGGTCAGCGCGTTGTAGGCATCCCAGTTGCAGATGCGGTCGCCCGGCACCACGGAATCGCCGTCCTTCTTGTACAGTTCGGAACCGTACGGGATGTTGTACTGGCCGAGGGTGATCTCGGTAATCGGGTGGACGATGCGCATTTCCGTCGCACGGCTCACCACGATCGTGTGTTCGCCCTTGTCGTCCACCTTGGTGATGGTACGGAGCTCCTCGAACTCGAGGCGGCCTTCGTACTTCGAGACGATCTCACTTTCAGAAGCCACGTTCGAAGCGGTACCACCGACGTGGAAGGTACGCAGGGTCAGCTGGGTACCCGGCTCGCCGATCGACTGGGCGGCGATCACACCGACCACCTCGCCCTTCTCGACCATGCGGCCCGTCGCCAGGTTGCGACCGTAGCACTTCGCGCAGACGCCCTTCTTCGACTCGCAGGTCAGCACCGAACGGATCTCCACCTGCTCGATCGGGAGCTTCTCGATCTGATCGGCGATGTCTTCGGTGATCTGGTCGCCGGCGCTCAGGATCTTCTCGCCCGTGAGCGGGTTGTAAATGTCGTGCACCGAGGTGCGGCCGAGGATGCGCTCGCCGAGGCTCTCGACCACCGTATCCTTGTTCTTGATGGCCGTAGCCACCAGGCCGCGGAGGGTGCCGCAGTCTTCCTCGTTGATGATCACATCGTGCGACACATCCACCAGACGGCGGGTCAGATAACCTGCGTCAGCGGTCTTCAATGCCGTATCGGCCAGACCTTTACGTGCACCGTGCGTGGAGATGAAGTACTCGAGGACGCTCAGGCCTTCCTTGAAGTTGGCGAGGATCGGGTTCTCGATGATGTCGGCGCCGGTGGAACCGGACTTCTGCGGCTTGGCCATCAGGCCTCGCATACCGCAGAGCTGGCGGATCTGCTCCTTCGAACCACGGGCACCGGAGTCCAGCATCATGTAGACCGGGTTGAAGCCCTGCTTGTCTTCCTTGATGCGCTGCTCCACGATGCCGGTGAGCTGCGTGTTGACCGTGGTCCAGATATCGATGACGTGGTTGTAACGCTCGTTGTTGGTAATCAGACCCATGTCGTAGCTGCTCTGCCACTGGGCGATCTGCTGGTAGCCGTCTTCCACGAGTTCTGCCTTCTCCGCAGGGATGATGACGTCGCCCAGGTTGAACGACAGGCCGCCCTCGAATGCCATCCGGTAACCGAGGTTCTTGATGTCGTCGAGGAACTGTGCGGTGCGGGCGATGCTCGTATACTTCAGCACCACGCCGATGATGTCGCGCAGCGACTTTTTCTTCAGCAGGGTATTGATGTACGGCACTTCGTCCGGAACCAGCTGGTTGAACAGGATGCGGCCCACCGTGGTGTCCTGCATCTTGTAGCCCTTCGAGAGGTCGGTCTTGTCCACGGGAATGCGGACCTGGCACTTGGTCTGCCACTCGACGCGGCCCTCGTTCTTGGCGATGATCGCCTCTTCGGGTCCGTAGAACTTCATGCCTTCACCCTTGGCGCCCGGACGTTCCTTGGTAATGTAGTACAGGCCGAGGACCATGTCCTGCGACGGCACCGTAATCGGCGCGCCGTTGGCGGGGTGGAGGATGTTGTGGGAACCGAGCATCAGCAGCTGCGCCTCCAGGATGGCGGCGTTGCCAAGCGGGAGGTGGACAGCCATCTGGTCACCGTCGAAGTCGGCGTTGAACGCCGTGCAGGCGAGCGGGTGCAGCTGGATGGCCTTGCCCTCGATCATGCGCGGCTGGAAGGCCTGGATACCGAGGCGGTGCAGGGTCGGTGCACGGTTCAGCAGCACCGGATGTCCCTTCATCACATTCTCGAGAATGTCCCAGATCACGGGATCCTTGCGGTCCACGATCTTCTTGGCGGACTTCACGGTCTTGACGATGCCGCGCTCGATGAGCTTGCGGATGATGAACGGCTTGTAGAGTTCGGCTGCCATGTACTTCGGCAGGCCGCACTCGTGCATCGAGAGCTCCGGACCGACGACGATGACGGAACGTGCGGAATAGTCCACGCGCTTGCCGAGGAGGTTCTGGCGGAAGCGGCCCTGCTTGCCCTTGAGGCTGTCGGACAGGGACTTCAGCGTACGGTTGGCCTCACTCTTGACGGCGTTGGACTTGCGGGAGTTGTCGAACAGCGAGTCGACGGCCTCCTGCAGCATGCGCTTCTCGTTGCGGAGGATCACCTCGGGCGCCTTGATCTCGATCAGGCGTTTCAGGCGGTTGTTGCGGATGATCACGCGGCGGTACAGGTCGTTCACGTCGGAGGTGGCGAAACGGCCGCCGTCCAGCGGGACGAGCGGGCGCAGGTCCGGCGGGATGACCGGGATCACCTTCATCACCATCCATTCCGGACGGTTGATGTCCTTCGATTCGCGGAACGCCTCGATGACGCTCAGGCGCTTGAGGGCCTCGGCCTTGCGCTGCTGCGAAGTCTCCGCTTCACTCTTGTGCCGCAGTTCGTAGGAAAGCTTGTCAAGATCAACCTTCTGGAGCATCTCGTAGATGGCTTCCGCACCCATTCCGGCGATGAACTTCCGCGGGTCGCTGTTGTCGAGCGACTGGTTGTCCTTCGGCAGGTGGTCCATCACGTTGACATACTCCTCTTCGGAGAGCAGGTCGAGGTCGTTCACGGGGTTCTCCTTCAACGACTTCGCGTCGCCGGCCTGCATCACCACGTACTTCTCGTAGTAGATGATGGCTTCCAGTTTCTTCGAAGGGATGCCGAGCAGGTAGCCGATCTTGTTCGGGGTGGAACGGAAGTACCAGATGTGCGCCACCGGGACGGTCAGGCTGATATGGCCCATCCGCTCGCGGCGAACCTTCTTCTCCGTCACCTCCACGCCGCAGCGGTCGCACACGATGCCGCGGTAGCGGATGCGCTTGTACTTGCCGCAGTGGCACTCGTAGTCCTTGGTCGGACCGAAGATCCGCTCGCAGAAGAGACCGTCGCGCTCAGGCTTGTAGGTGCGGTAGTTGACCGTCTCCGGCTTCAACACCTCGCCCGAGGACTGCTCGAGGATCTCTTCGGGGGACGCAAGACCGATGGTGATCTTGTTGAAGTTGTTCTTTACCTTTATCTCTTTCTTTAAAGAAGACATATCCTTGGTTTTTTTCTAGTCAAACACTTGAGTGAATTAGTCCAGCTTGACGCTCAGGCCCAGGCCGCGGAGCTCGTGAAGCAGCACGTTGAGGGATTCCGGAATGCCGGGGATCGGCATCGGGTCGCCCTTGACGATGGCCTCGTAGGCACGGCTTCGTCCGGTCACGTCGTCCGACTTGATGGTCAGGATTTCCTGCAGGATGTTCGAAGCACCGAACGCCTCGAGCGCCCAGACCTCCATCTCACCGAAACGCTGGCCGCCGAACTGGGCTTTACCGCCGAGCGGCTGCTGGGTGATCAGGGAGTAAGGGCCGATGGAACGGGCGTGCATCTTGTCGTCCACCATGTGTCCGAGCTTGATCATGTAGATCACGCCCACGGTGGCCTGCTGGTCGAAGTACTCACCGGTACCGCCGTCACGGAGCTGGGTGCGGCCGTAGCGCGGCAGGCCAGCCTTGTCGGTGTACTTGCAGATGTCTTCCAGGGAAGCACCGTCGAAGATCGGGGTGCTGAACTTCAGTCCGAGCTCGCGGCCCGCCCATCCGAGGACGGTCTCGTAGATCTGGCCGAGGTTCATTCGGGAAGGCACGCCGAGCGGGTTGAGGACGATGTCCACGGGGGTACCGTCCTCGAGGAACGGCATATCTTCGTCGCGGACGACCTTGGCCACGATACCCTTGTTGCCGTGGCGGCCGGCCATCTTGTCACCCACCTGGATCTTGCGTTTCTTGGCGACATACACCTTGGCCAGCTTCATGATGCCGGACGGGAGCTCGTCGCCGATGGTGAGGTTGTAGTTGATGCGCTTGTACTGCGCGTCGTACTCTTTGTATTTGATCAGATAGTTGTTGATCAGCGCCTTGATCAGTTCGCTGTTCTTCTTGTCGGTGGTCCAGCCGGCCGGATTGACGTTGTTGTAGTCAATCTGCTCGAGCAGTTCCTGCGAGAAGGCCTCGCCCTTCGGGAGGATCTTCACGCCGTAGAGGTCGTTCACGCCCGCGCTCTTGCGGCCTGCCACGAGCTTGGAAAGCTTCTCGAGGAACAGGGCGCGCAGGTCTGCGCACTTCTTGTCGAAGTTGTCCTTGGCCTCCTGGAGCTGGCGCTTCGCGTTCTCCTTGCCTTTCTTGGAGTTGTCCTTCACCACGTGGGTGAACAGGCGCTTGCCGATGATCGTACCGGAGAGGGAAGGGGATGCCTTCAGGGAGGCGTCCTTCACGTCGCCGGCCTTGTCGCCGAAGATGGCGCGGAGCAGCTTCTCTTCCGGGGAAGGATCGCTCTCGCCCTTCGGGGTGATCTTGCCGATGAGGATGTCGCCCGGCTCCACGTGGGCGCCGATACGGATGATACCGTTCTTGTCGAGATCCTTCGTCGCATCCTCGCTCACGTTCGGAATGTCGGCGGTAAGTTCCTCCATGCCGCGCTTGGTGTCGCGGACCTCCATGATGTACTCGTCTACGTGGATGCTCGTGAAGATATCCTCACGGATGATCCGCTCGGAGAGCACGATGGCATCCTCGAAGTTGTAGCCTTTCCAGGGCATGAACGCGACCTTGAGGTTGCGTCCGAGCGCCAGCTCGCCATTCTGGGTAGCGTAGCCCTCGGTCATGATCTGGCCGGGCACCACCTTGTCGCCCTTGCGGACGACCGGGGTCAGGCGGATCGAGGTGCTCTGGTTGGTCTTGCGGTACTGGGGAAGGGTATAGACGGTGATTTCGGGATCGAAGCTGACGAAGCGTTCGTTCTCGGTCTTCTCGTATTTCACGTGGATCTCGCGTGCGTCCACGAACACCACCTCACCCTTGCCTTCTGCGGCTATCTGGGTGCGGGAGTCGCGTGCCACGGGACCTTCCAGGCCAGTGCCCACGATCGGAGCTTCCGGACGGATGATCGGGACGGCCTGGCGCATCATGTTCGAGCCCATGAGGGCACGGTTCGCGTCGTCGTGTTCCAGGAACGGAATCAGCGATGCTGCGATCGATGCCACCTGGTTCGGGGCGACGTCCATCAGGTCGATGTTCTCCTTGCTCTTGACCGGGAAGTCGGCTTCCAGACGGCACTTGATGCGCTCGTCGAGAATCTCGCCCTGGTCGTCAAGCTGGACGGAGGACTGTGCCACGATCTTGTTCTCCTCTTCCTCTGCACTCAGGTAGACGACGCCCTGGTCGCTCAGGTCGACGCGGCCGTTCTCGACTTTGCGGTACGGCGTTTCGATGAAGCCCAGGTCGTTGATCTTGGCATAGACGCAGAGCGAGGAGATCAGGCCGATGTTCGGACCTTCCGGCGTCTCGATCGGGCAGAGGCGGCCGTAGTGGGTGTAGTGCACGTCGCGCACCTCGAATCCGGCGCGGTCGCGGGACAGACCGCCCGGGCCGAGTGCCGAAAGACGGCGCTTGTGCGTCATCTCCGCCAGCGGGTTGGTCTGGTCCATGAACTGGGAGAGCTGGCTGGTGGCGAAGAAGCTGTTGATCACGCTCGAAAGGGACTTCGCGTTGATCAGGTCCACCGGCGTGAACACCTCGTTGTCGCGGACGTTCATGCGTTCGCGGATGGTGCGGGCCATGCGGGCCAGGCCGACGCTGAACTGGTTGGCGAGCTGCTCGCCGACCGTACGGATGCGGCGGTTGCTCAGGTGGTCGATATCGTCGACCGTCGCCTTCGAGTTGATGAGCTGGATCAGGTAGCGGATGATCTCGATGATGTCTTCCTTCGTCAGGACACGCACGTCGGGATCGGTCTTCAGGTTGAGCTTCCGGTTCAGCCGGTAGCGGCCCACCTGTCCGAGGTCGTAGCGCTTGTCGGAGAAGAACAGCTTGTCGATGACATCGCGTGCCGTTGCTTCATCCGGTGGTTCGGAGTTACGTAACTGCCTGTATGTATAGAAGATCGCCTCTTTCTCAGAGTTGGTCTGATCTTTCTGGAGGGTGTTGTAGATGATGGCGAAGTCATCGGTGAACGCATCCTTCTTGTGGATGAGGATGGTTTCGACGCCGGAGTCGAGGATCTCGTCGATATGATGCTCTTCGAGCACGGTCTCGCGGTCCACGATCACGTTGTTGCGCTCGATGTAGACCACCTCGCCCGTATCCTCGTCCACGAAGTCCTCGTTCCAGGTCTTCAGGACGCGTGCCGCCAGCGTGCAGCCGATGCACTTCTTGAGGTTCGCCTTGTTGACCTTGACTTCCTCCGCCAGGCCGAAAATGTCAAGGATGGCCTTGTCGCTTTCGAAGCCGATGGCCCTGAGCAGGGTCGTGACGGGGAGTTTCTTCTTGCGGTCGATGTAGGCGTACATCACGTTGTTGATGTCAGTCGCGAACTCGATCCAGGACCCCTTGAACGGGATGATACGTGCCGAGTAGAGCTTGGTGCCGTTTGCGTGCATGCTCTGGCCGAAGAATACGCCCGGAGAGCGGTGCAGCTGCGAAACGACGATTCGTTCGGAGCCGTTGATGATGAATGTTCCGCGGGGAGTCATGTACGGGATCGTACCCAGGTAGACGTCCGACACCACCGTGTCGAAATCCTCGTGCTCCTCGTCGGTGCAGTAGAGCTTGAGTTTCGCTTTCAACGGGACGTTGTAGGTCAGGCCCATGTCAAGGCACTCGTCCATCGTGTAGCGAGGAGGGTCGATGAAATAATCGATGAACTCCAGAACGAAATTGTTGCGGGTATCAGTGATCGGGAATACCTCCTGGAAAACCTTGTAGAGTCCCTCGTTCTTGCGGTTTTCCGCCGTCGTCTCCAGCTGGAAGAAGTCCTTGAAAGACTTCAATTGGACTTCCAGAAAATCGGGATAGTCCAGGAGCGCCTTGGAGGAAGCGAATGAAATCCTCTGATTATTAGTTGTTTGTGACATTGTTTAAAGGCAGGTTGGGTATAAACTTAAATTAACGACAAAAAGGTTTAGGGCCTGATGGCCCTAAACCCGGTTTTCTATCCCTCGAAGGGAAGAAGGGGGCGTGTATTATTTAAGTTCAACTTCGCCGCCTGCTTCTTCGAGAGCTGCCTTTACCTGTTCTGCTTCAGACTTGGAGACCTTCTCCTTGATGACTGCGTTCGGAGCCTTGTCGACAAGTTCCTTAGCTTCCTTCAGACCGAGACCCGTGAGTTCCTTCACGGCTTTGACCATCTGGAGTTTAGCCTGGCCTGCCGAAATGAGGATCACATCGAATGCCGACTGCTCAGCTTCTGCTGCTGCGCCAGCTTCCGGAGCTGCCATAACGACTGCAGCTGCGGCGGGTTCGATACCATATTCATCTTTGAGGATCTGTGCAAGTTCCTGGACTTCTTTTACGGTAAGGTTAACAAGTTCTTCCGCAAGAGCTTTGATGTCTGCCATAATTATTGATTTTTAATTGTTTTTGTTTGCTTTGTTATTGTTCTGCTACGGCCTCTTTCTTAGAATCCTCGAGTGCGGAAATGACCCGGCGGATAGGTGACTGGAGGAGACCGATGATGTCACCGATAAGTTCTTCACGCGACTTCACGTTCACGAGGGTGTTGAGCTGGTCGGCGCCCACATAGGCACATTCCTGGAGGAACGCGCTCTTGAGAGCGGGTTTTCCGAATTTGGCTCCGTACTCCTTGATCACCTTCGCAGGTGCGCTCGGAGTGGTGGTGAACATGATGGCCGTATTGCCCTCAAGGGTGGGGTAGAGCGCTTCGATTTCCTTGTTGTCAAGGGTCATCAAAGCTTTGTGGAGGAGCGTATTCTTGACGACTTCGAGTTTGATATTCTTTTCGAAGCAGGCACGACGCAGTTCGGAAGTGTTCTCGGCATTCAGACCGGCGATGTCCGCCAGGTAGAAATTCGGGTTCTCTGCCAACTGGGCGGCTACCTTCTCGATAATCTGGGCTTTCAATTCTTTTCTCATGATATTCCCTCCTTACTTATTCAGCGGTAGCACTGATGGCCTTGGTGTCGATGCAAATACCGGGGCTCATGGTCGCAGACATGAAGATGCTCTTGACATAGGTGCCCTTCAACGCTTGGGGTTTCAACTTCTGGATGGTGTTGAGCAATTCAACGGCATTCTCAGCCAGCTGCTGAGCACTGAATGATACCTTACCGATTGCAGTGTGAACAATACCTTGCTTGTCAACCTTAAAGTCGATTTTACCGGCCTTCACCTCCTTGACGGCCTGGGCGACATCCATCGTCACAGTACCGGTCTTCGGGTTCGGCATCAGGCCGCGGGGACCGAGGATACGACCGATCGGACCGATCTTGGCCATCACCGTAGGAGTACAGATGATGACGTCGACATCCGTCCAGCCGCCCTTGATTTTTTCAATATAGTCGTCCAGGCCGACGTGGTCGGCACCGGCTTCCTTCGCTTCCGATTCCTTGTCCGGTGTGCAGAGAACCAACACGCGGGTCACCTTACCGGTACCGTTCGGGAGGGTCACGACGCCGCGGACCATCTGGTTCGCCTTGCGGGGGTCCACACCCAGACGGACAGACAGCTCCACCGATGCGTCGAACTTGGTGTAGGAAACTTCCTTTACCAATTCGCAAGCCTCGGTCAGCTTGTACTGACGATGGGAATCTACTTTAGCTTCCGCTACTTTCTGGTTTTTTGTCAGCTTACTCATTGCGTGTGGTTTTATTGTACGTCGGCGGGAAACGTTCCGGTGATCGTGACACCCATACTGCGGGCAGTACCGGCGACCATGCTCATCGCGGATTTTTCGGTAAACGCGTTCAGGTCGGGCATTTTCTCTTTGGCGATCTCACGCACCTGGTCCCAGGTGAGGGAGGCAACCTTCTTGCGGTTCGGCTCCGCGGATGCGGTCTGAATCTTGGCGGCGTCTTTGATCATGACGGCCACCGGCGGCTGCTTGACGATGAAAGAGAAAGACTTATCGCTGTAAACAGTGATGATCACAGGCAAAATCTTGCCGGCCTTTTCTTGGGTGCGGGCATTGAACTGTTTGCAGAAATCCATGATGTTCACACCCTTCGAACCGAGGGCGGGTCCCACGGGCGGCGACGGGTTGGCGGCGCCACCTTTGATCTGCAGTTTAATGAACCCGGCAATTTCTTTAGCCATAATTCGTAGATTTAATCTTTTGTTACTTGTGCAAAATTCAACTCCAAAAGAGTCTTGCGGCCGAAAATCTTGACGACGACCTTGATTTTCTTCTTGTCGGCCAGGATCTCGTCGACCGTGCCGTCAAAGCCGTTGAACGGACCGTCAATGATCTTGACGGCTTCACCGACCACGAACGGGGTGACGGTCTCTTCGTCCTGTCCGGCCAGTTCGTCCACACGGCCCATGATGCGATCCATTTCTGCATCGCGGATAGGGACGGGGATACGATCCTTGCCTTCACTCAAGAAGCCCGCGACATAGGGAATGTTGCGGATCATGTGCTGGACTTCGCCGGTCATCACCGCCTCGACGAGCACATACCCCGGATAGAAGATGCGTTCGGCGCTCACGCGCTTGCCGTTCTTCACCTGGTAGTATTTCTCGGTCGGGATGAGAACCTGGGAGATCAGGTGTTCATAGTGGAGTGCCTCGACTTCTTTTTCGATATACTCCTTCGCCTTTTTCTCCTTGCCTCCAGCGGTACGGACGACGTACCACTTTTTCGTGCTCTCGCTCATAGGAATGGATGATTATAGTTGATAGATACCCATCATGATGGTCCGGATGATCAGGTCGATCAGCCAGATGATCACCGAGAGGATGAGAGTCGTAACCATAACCAGAATTGCCGAACTCTGCAACTTGTCCCAGGTGGGCCAGGTCACTTTGGTCGTCAGTTCTTTCCAGGACTCTTTTACGTAAGTTCCTATTTTTGCCATTGTTATTTTGTTGTTGACAGGGGACAGTTGGAAGCGGAAGCCTCTGCCGGTTAATAACACTCCGGTGCGTAACCACCGGATTTGCAGGGGAAGCAGGATTCGAACCCACATCGACGGTTTTGGAGACCGCTGAACTACCCTTGTTCTATTCCCCTGTGTTTACTGGGCTCTGCCCAGATTTTCTTTTACTCTTTCGAAACAATCTCCACCAGTACGAGTCGGTGTGCTGGTGGAGTATTGTTCGATAGGAGAGGTGTCCGTCCGGATTAGTCGAGCAGATCGGTGATCTGGCCGGAACCGACGGTACGACCGCCTTCACGGATAGCGAAACGCAGACCCTTGTTCAAAGCCACCGGGTAGATGAGCTCGACAGTGATTTCCA
>LUZE01000157.1 GCA_001602845.1 Bacteroidales bacterium Bact_13
CGCCATCTGTTCCACCTTGTCCATCCAGGCCTCGCCCACCATATAGAAATCACCCTGACCGCCATTGGCTTTCCAGGTCGTGTTGCAACGGTCGTACCACTGCTTGAGGAAAGTGACGTTGTCGGCCGTATTGTTCTGGTAGATCCAGATCACGGCGTCGAGGCGCAGGCCGGCTATGCCCATATTGATCCACTTGTCCGCCGCAGCCGCCAGGTCTTTGAAAGCAGGCGAGACGGCAGCCGTGGCGGCGGGACCGTAGTTCAGGTCGGGCATCGACTTGTCGAAGCTGGCGAAATAATAGGAGGCGTCGCCGCCGAAGGTGATGTTGGCGGCCGTCGTATTGTTCATCTGGAACGGGACGCCGAAGGTCACACCCTTACCGGTGCCGCCCCATTTCGTACCGTCGGCCCAGTTGGTGCTGGTGCACACGAGGAAGCCCCAGTCGGTGTCGATGTCGAGGGTGATCTCGTAAATATTGGTGCCCGTGGTATACAGGCCCACGTGCTGCGAGACGCTGCCGTACCAGAGCCAGCATTTCGGATTCTGGGTATTCGGGCTTTGCGGCGTGTCGGTCGACTGGGTCACCGTCACGGTCTTGGCGTTCATGTCGACCTTGAAATGGACCCGGCCTTTGTAGCCTGCGTCGGCGCCGGTAATCGGATACCAGGTGCCCATGCCGCCGTTATTATAGCCACTGGGCGTATCGGAGAACAGGTAGTAGTTCCGGTAAGGGCTCGAGGGATCGGCCGCGGCGGCCTTGAACCACTTGTTGTCGCTGCCGGAATGGTTGAGCACGAAGTCGAGGTAGATACCGATATTCTTGTTCTTCGCTTTGGCGATCAGGTCTTTCAGGTCGGCTTCGGTGCCCAGTTTGGAACTGACCGTGGTGTAGTCGTTCACATTGTAGCCGTGGTACGACATGGCCTCGTGGATCGGAGAAAGCCAGAGGGCGGTCGCACCGAGGCTGTCGAGATAGTCGAGGTGCTGGGTAATGCCGCGGATATCGCCCCAGCCGTCGCCGTTGCTGTCGGCGAAGCTGTAGACGTTCAACTGGTAGGTGATGCCCGAGAGCTTTTCCTGGGACGCCTGATTGCGCCATGACTCGTCGGGACCGCCCGGTACGTCGGGATTGTCGGGGCCCACCTCGGGGCAGCCGGTGAGCAGCAGCGTTGAAAACGCCAGTGCCAGTATGAGGTAGAATTTTTTCATCATAACTTTCAAAGATACTAAAATGTTATGAGATTTACAAATAAGATGCCCGGTCGGAGCCGGGCATGACGAAAAAAAAAAGCCCGGGCCTGCTTGGCCCGGGCATTCGTCATTCAGGAGAAGACAACTACTTCACGATCGTGATCTTCTCGGCTGCCGGATCGTAGACCACGGCCCAGCCGGTGAGGTCGCCGACCTTGATGTTGTTGCCGCCGGCGACAGCGTCGAATGCCGTGTTGGCCTCGACGAAGTCACCACCGCGGTTGACATCCCAGCCACAAGCCTGGCGGATCTTCCATTCGCCGGCGATCGACTGGTTGTATGCCACCCATGCGGCACCGTTGTACATCATGAACAGGTCACCGCTCCAACTGTTGAACTCGCCGATCAGTGCCCAGAAGAGCTTGGAAATGGTCAGCTTGCCAGCCGTCGGATCGTACACGACCATATAGGTACCGTCTTCTGCAACCTTGATGTTGTCGCCACCGGCGACAGCGTCGAAGGCTTCCTCAACGGCCGTCATCGTGCCGCCGAAGTTCTCGGCCCAGTCAGCGTCCTTGCGGATCTTGAACTGGTCATCCTTGGTGATGAACACCGGACTGCTGTACCACTTGCCGTCAGAACCGAGGTTCATCGGCAGGTCCTTGTTCCAGTTGAAATCAAGTGAAGCGATGCTGCCGACCACGCCCCAGACGAGCGTACCGAGGGTCTCGTTGTTCGCGTTGTAGACGACCTTGAACTTGCCGTGGAGGCCGATGTTGTCACCACCCGGGACAGCGCCGACGAACTGGCCGGCAGCTTCCGGGGTCGCACCGCCACGGTTGTTGTCCCAGCCATGGTCAAAGCGGACCTTCCAGCCGCCATCTGCGATCTCGACCATGTCGCTCACCCAGATGCCGGGCGCGACTTCCTCCATGTCGACGTCTGCGGACCAACCGGTGAAGTCACCGATCACGCTCCAGACCTTCTTCGCATTGCTGACGGTAATCTTCTCGGCTGCAGGATCGTAGGTCACGACATACATGCCTTCGCTTGCAATCTTGATGTTATTGCCGCCTGCCACTGCGTCGAACGGGACGCCGAGCGATTCCATGTCACCGCCACGGTTTTCGTCCCAGCTGTAATCCTTGCGGATCTTGAACTCACTGTCAGCAGCCATGGCCGTCTCCGGGCTGACCCAGACACCGTCGACCAGGTTCATGTCGATATCGTTGCTCCAGTCGCCGTTCACGCCGATCAGGCTCCAGACAGTGCCTTCGGAGACCATCAACATCGGTGCGTCGCCGCTCATATCGAGCGTCAGCAACCAGAAGCCAGGGTTCAGCTTGATGTTGTTGCCACCGGCCACTGCTGCGAACGGAACGCCGAGTTCGACAAAGTCGCCGCCGTAGTTCTCGTCCCAGCCGCCATCCTTGCGCCACTTGAACTCCGTGGCTTCGGCCACGTTTACGCGGACGGTCCAGACATTGTTGTTTTCCTTGGCAAGGACATCGTCGTTCCAGTTGCCGTTCAGGCCGATCACATTCCAGCCGCTGATCGATTTCTCGACCACGATGGTCTGTGCTTCAGGATCGTAGGTCACGATGTAGTCGCCTGCTGCGGGCAGTACGATGTTCGGACCATCAGCGCTGATCGCCTCGAACGGGACCTTGAAGTCGACGAAGTTACCGCCGATGCTCTCGGCCCAGTCATGGTTGTGGCGGATCTTGAAGCCGTTCTCGTTGAGGTGCGTAGCAGGGCTCACCCACTTGCCGTCGGTCAGCACCATATCTACGTCGCCAGCCCAGCCGTTGAAGTCGCCGATGAGCGACCAGACATCACCCGGGAAGATGGTCATCGTACCCTGTCCGAGATCGAGGACGATCTTCCAGAAGCCGGCTGCCAGCGGCACGTTGGGACCGCCCGGTTCGATGCCGAACGGCTCGCCGATCGTGATGGTGGCACCCGTTTCCATACCCATGTTCTCATCCCAGCCGCCGTCTTTGCGCCACTTGAACTCGGTATCCTCGTTAGCCGTGACGTATGCGGTCCAGGTGTTGTTGTCCTGCGAAGGCGCTGCGATGATGTCGTTCTCCCAATCGCCGTTCAGGCCGATGATGTTCCAGCCGGTAACCGGTTCCGGTCCCGGACCGGGTTCGTCGCCGCCGATGATGCCGCTCTTGCCGCCACCCATGGTCTCGACGATCTGTGCCGTACCGGCACCCGGGTTGACGATCAGGTCGAAGACACCGGCTTCGCCTACCTTGATGTTCGGGCCGTCCTGCGAAACGCCGAAGTCGTTGCCCAGGCCGCCGAAGTCACCACCGAGGTTGACATCCCAGCTCTTGTCCTGACGGAACTTGAACTCGTCGCCGGCCGCCAGCTTGACGCCCTGTGCGATGCTCGTAGTGCCGTCGGTTACCATTGCCAGGTCATTGTCCCAGCTGATGCCGTATTCGGACAGCGAACCGATGACGGTCCAGTTACTTGCTTCCTTGTGGTCCGGATATGCCTGGTAAGCCTCGGTCAGCATAGCCGTGCCGGCACCCAGGTCGAGCCAGAGGTCATAGAGACCGTCGGCCGGAGCCTTGATGTTCGGGCCGTCCTGCGAGACGCCGAACGGCGTGTCGAGGCTGCCGAAGTCACCACCCATGTTCTCGCCCCAAGCCAGGTCCTTGCGGAACTTGAATTCGTCGCCGGCCTTCAGGCTGACGCACTTCGCGACATGCTGGTTACCGTCTTCGGTCATCCACATCTCGAGGTCCTTATCCCAGGACATCTCGTAGTCGGCGATGGAACCGATGACGCTCCACGGGCTCGTAGCGGTGTACTCCATGTACGGGCTGCCCTTCGGGAAGGTCACCACGAAATTGCTCACGACGATCTTGTCCTTGGAATCCACGTAGCCGTTACGGCCGTTGTCCTGCGCCGCATTCTGCATCGTGGCGCGGATGATCATCTCGAAATTGGCCGTCTGGTCCTCCTGGTAGCCCAGGGAGATGAGCGCGTTGCTCAGTGCGGTAACGCTGGCCGTCAGGACGTTGTCCTTGTTGCTCGTGGTCACGGCTTTCTCGACGTTCTTGCCGTCGGCCGTCACGATGAGGAGCTTGTGGTTCACGGGCATCTTGTCGTTGAAGCCCATGTTGAACGAACCGGGCGTATACTCGACGGTCAGGGCTTTCTTGCCCATCTCATAGCCGCCCACCACGGGCGCCTTCGCCGTCGAGCTGTTGAACGTTGCGAGTTCGTCTTCGGGATAGCAGGCCGTCGCCAGCAGGGCGATCACACCCGCGAAGAAAATGGAAAATATCTTTTTCATTGTCTTGTCCTCCTGTTAATAGCCCTGATTCTGGGACAGTTTGTTGTTCGCAAGCCGGTCGGAATCCGGAATCGGGAAGAGGGTGCGGTAAGAATCCACGTCGGTGCCGTCCTTGACGCCGCCCTTCCACTGCCAGTTGTAACCGGAAGTGAACTTGCCGAAGCGGATCAGGTCGCTGCGGCGCCAGCACTCCTGGTAGAGTTCACGGCCGCGCTCGTCGAGGATCTCGTCGAGGTTCAGTCCGTTGACCGTTGCAAGGCCGGCACGCTGGCGCACCTGATTGAAGGCGCCGAGGCCGTCGATGCCGGAGACGCCGCGTGCGGCGCACTCGGCTGCCATCAGCAGCACGTCTGCGTAGCGCATCATCGGGAAGTCGGTGTCGACGAAGCCGAGCTCCTGACCCGGGTTGCCGTCACTCTTGATGTTGCGGAACTTCATGAAGGCATAGCCGTTGGTAAATTCGCCGATGTCGTCGATGCTCTTCTGCTGCGTAGCCGTATAGAAGAGGTTGCGGGCGTCGGACGAGCTGAACTTGTCGTAGAATTCAGGCGTGGTACGGAGACCGCCCCAGCCGGAGGAGATACCCAGGGCTGCAGGGTCCATCTCGCCGCCCGTGGATGCGAAGATCAGGTAGTTCGTCGCGCCGTAGCTGGTGGTGTTGACACCATCCTGCTCGACAGCGAAGATGATCTCGTCGGTGCAGCGGTTGTTGTCGGCCAGGAAGAGTTCCTGGTAAGGGGTGAAATCACCTGCGGAAGAGGTGTGCAGCTTGTAGCCGTCGCCCATCAGGCTGGAAAGCACCTGTGCGCACTTGTCGTACATGGCGGTGCCCGTATAGACCTGGGCGTTCAGATACAGCTTGGCGAGCAGGAACTTGGCCACGCCCTTGTCGGCACGTGCATAGCCGTTGCCGCGTGGAGCCGCCAGTGCGCTGTTGTTGATCAGGTCGGTCAGCTCTTTCTCAAGCCACTCGAAGAGAGCGGCGCGGCTGATCTGGTCGGGGAACTGGCCCACCACCGAAGTCTCGTCGGCGAACGGAACGTTGCCGAAGTTGTCGATGGCGTGGAAGTATGCAATGGCGCGGAGCACGCGAGCCTCGGCGATCAGTTCGTCTTTGCTGTTGAAGGCCACGTTGGAAGCCTGTGCCTCGCGGATGAACTCGTTGGCAGCGGACACCTGCATGAAGATGCGGGAGTAGAACGCGTAGATGAACGAGTCGTCCGTCGTCCAGTTCATATAATGGAAGTTCTTGATGGTCTGGTCATTCCATCCGCAGACAGACTCATCGGTCGTCAGTTCGCTGTGGTGGTAGAGGCCACGGATGTACTGCGATGCACCGCCGTCGAGGCCGGAGATCGAAGCGCTTCCGTTGGCGCCGTAATAACCGGAGGTTGCGAAGCCCGTGTAGACGCCTGCCAGGAAGGAAGTGAACGATGCCTCGTCCACCAGGGCCTTGTTGGCCGTGTTGGCGTTCGGGTCGATCGGCGTGACGTTGAGGTCGCCGATGCAGGAAGTCAGCGCTGCGGAGATGGCAAGGATGCTGAAAATATATTTGATCGTTTTCATATCTCACGCTGTTTTAGAAGTTGAACTTGAGACCGAGCACGAAGGTACGCGGACGCGGGTAGAGCGTGCCGTCGATACCGCCGTACACCTCGGGGTCGATGCCCTTGTACTTCGTCAGGGTGCAGATGTTCTGCACGGTGCCGAAGATGTTGAGGGTGGCGTTGTTCTCACCCACCTTGAAGAGCTTCGGAATGGTGTAGCCGAGGGTGAAGTTGTCGAGTTTCAGGAACGATGCGTTGCTGATGTAGTAGTCGGACGTGTACTGCGCCTGCGAGAAGTAGGAATCCCATGCAGAAGCGAGGCGGTTGCTCACGAAGCTGTTGGTCCAGAGGTCGGCCAGCATCTCGGTGTCGGACGCCACGTTGTTGTACACCCAGTTGCCGAGGGCTGCGTGGCCGGAGAGGGCCGCCGTCCAGTTCTTCCAGCTGAAGTTGGTGTTGAAACCGAAGGTGAAGTCTGCATCGGGCTTGTGGAAGAAGTACTTGTCATCAGCATTGATGATACCGTCGTTGTTGCGGTCCACGTAGACACCGCTGATCGGACGGCCGTACTCATCGTACACCTGCTGGTACACGTAGAAGGCACGCATCGGATGGCCGACCTGGTGCATCTGCACGTTGTTGCCGGTACCGCCGGACACGCCGCCGGTCTCGACACCCGTCGCATTGTCTTCGGATGCGGTCAGGCGCGTGATCTCGTTGTAGTTGTAAGCCACGTTGAAGCCGGCGGTCCAGCTGGCGTCACGCGTCTCCACGAGGATGGCGTTCAGGCCGAGCTCGACACCGAGGTTCTTCATGTCACCGATGTTGGTGTTCAGGTAGTTGGTCAGGTTCGAAAGTGCCGGCACCGGGATGTAGTTCAGGATGTCGCGGGTATCGCGGCGATACAGGTCCAGGTTGGCCGTCAGGCGGTCGTTCCAGAAGCCGAGGTCCAGACCGACATTGTAGGTCGTGGTGGTCTCCCAACGGAGGTCAGCGCTGTAGCCCAATGCGGAGATCGGGGTGATGAGCTTGTCGTTGAAGAAGTAGTAGGAACCCAGCTGGTTTGTCAGGAACTGTGCGAAGGTATCGTAGTAGCCGCCCACTTCCTGCTGTCCGGTCTCACCCCAGGAGAGACGGAGCTTCAGGGTGCTCAGCTTGCCGCCCTGCGGCATGAAGTCTTCCTTCATCACGTTCCAGCCCAGTGCCACGGACGGGAAGAAGCCCCACTTGTGGTTCTGGAAGCGCGAGGTACCGTCGGCACGCATCGTAGCGGTGATCAGGTACTTGTCGGCGAACGTGTAGTTGGCGCGGCCGAAGAACGAGATCAGGTAGAGCTCGCCCTTGCCGATCGATTCGCTCAGCAGGGCCTTGTCGCTCATACGGGTCGTGTTACTGCTGCTCTCGCTGTAGAAGTGCTGCCAGGAGTAACCGGCCATCAGGTCGACGTTGTGCTTGCCGAAATCCTTGTTGTAGTCGCCGTAGAACTCGAGGGTCGTGTTGCGGCGGGAATAATCATAATAGGTATGCGCGCCGCCACCCGACTGGTTCGTGTTGTGGTAGGATTCCTCGGAGCCCTTGAGGACCTCGGTGATGCCGTTACTGGTTGCCCAGTCGAGACCGAGGTTCAGGTTGAAGCGGAGTGCTTCGAAACCGTGGACCTTATAGTCGAACTGTGCGTTGCCGATGAAGCGGTAGGCGTCGGCCGAGTCGTACTTCGAGTCGAGCAGTGCCACCGGGTTCATGGTAGCCATGGTGTTGATGTTGCCGCTCTGGTCGAACCAGGTGGTGTAGCCGTTCAGGTTGTAGCCGCTCACCTTGTTGAACACCGGCTTGGTCGGGTCGTAGTGGTTGGCTGCGCCGATGGCGGACTGGTTGGCGTACTGGTTGGCCGCATACGTGCCCTTTCCGTTCAGGTTGACGGTCAGGTGGTTGTCAAGGAACGACGGGGAGAGGTTCAGCGAAGCGGTGATACGGTCCATCTGCGAGCCGCGGAGCGTACCGTTCTGCTCGGTGAAGCCGCCCGATACGCGGTACGGCAGGAAGCTGCCGATCTTGCCGCCGACGCTGAGGTTGGCGTCGTGCGAGAGGGTGTTGTGGTAAATCTCGTCCTGCCAGCCGTGCTTGTTGATCTTGCCGACTGCATCTTCCGGGATGACACCGTTGATACCGAGGTTGGCCTCGGCTGCGGAGTTCGCACCATAGTAGGAACGAATGAGGTTCACGATGCCGTCAGCATCCAACAGCGTGTTGTACTTGGCGAGCGTGTTGTAGGACGCGGTGTAGTCCACAGCCACGTGCGGAATCTTGCTGGCGACCTTCGAGCCCTTCTTGGTGGTGATCACGATGACGCCGTTCGATGCGCGGGAACCGTAGATGGCGGTTGCCGATGCATCCTTCAGCACGGTGAAGCTCTCGATATCCTCCGGGTTGATGGAGGAGAGCGGGTCGCTCATACCGCTGATGCCGTCGTTCGACACCGGCAGGCCGTCGATCACGATGAGCGGATCGTTGTTCGCATTGATGGAGGAGCCACCACGGATACGGATCGTCGCACCCGAACCCGGCATACCGGAACCAGGCGTGACGACCACACCGGCAGACTTGCCGCGAAGCAGGTCGGCGGGCGTCGTGATGACACCTTTGTTGATTTCATCAGCCCGGACCGTCGAGACGGAACCGGTGAGGTCACTCTTCTTGACGGTACCATAACCGATGACGACGACTTCGTCGAGGAAGTGCTGGTCGTCTTCCATCACCACGTTGGCGGCATCGCCGGCCGCGATCGTGACGGTCTGGTAGCCCAGGAAGCTGATCTCAAGAAGCGTGGATGCGGAAGGGACGTTGAGGGTCCAGTCACCGTCGAGTCCCGTCTGCACACCATTGCTGGTACCCGCTTGGATAACAGCAGCCCCGATCACCGGAATGCCTTCCTTGTCAACGACCACGCCTTTCGCGGTATACTGGGCGAAAGCGCTTACGGAAGTCAGTGCCAGAATCGAGAGCAGAGTAAGAATCTTCTTCATAGAAACTGCTTTAGATTACATCATATTGAGTTAAACAATTAATGGTTATTCCTTTGTATTGACAGTCTTCGCCTCCTTGATGGCCAGCACGGCCACTGCGCCGCACAGCAGCAGCACGCCCGCGACCACGAGCATCCCGGCCTGGGAACCGCCCACGGCCCGCAGCACCAGGCCGCCGAATGCAGCCGCCACGATCTGCGGAAGGCAGATGGTGCAGTTGAACAGGCCCAGGTATTCGCCCATATGCGAGCTGCCTTTCAGTGCGTTGGTCAGGATCGAGAACGGCAGGGCGAGCATGGCGGCCCAAGCGAAGCCGATCAGGAAGTACGACACGAAGAGCAGGTATTTGTCGTGGATGAAGAAAATGGAGATGAAGCCGATGGCGCCGATCACCAGCGAGGTGATGTATGCGGCCCGGTTCGTCTTGAATTTCGGGATGACGAGCGCCCAGCAGAGAGAGCCTACGGCCTGGATGGCGAAGACCACGCCCACCCAGTTGCCGGCGGCCTGATAGCCTTCCGACGCCGTGTCGGCGGTATGCCAGACGTTATTGGCGATGGCACCGTTGGTGTAGGTCCACATGAACAGGAACGCCGCCCAGCAGAAGAACTGCACCAGGCCCACGGTCCAGAATGCCTTCGGGGCCTGTGCCAGCAGCTTGATGAAGCTTTCCTTCTTCCCTTCCTGCTGCTTCTGCAGGTCGAAGCCGTGGAACTCCGCATATTCCTTCGGCGGCATCTCCTTCACTTTCATGAAGGTATAGAGCACGCAGAGGATGAGGATGGCCGCACCTGCGTAGAACGACCAGATCACCGAATCCGGAATCACGCCTTCCGGCGCCGTGTTGGCAATGCCGATCCAGGTGAAGAAAATCGGGAACAGGTATCCCACCAGCGAGCCGGCGTTGCACAGGAAGCTCTGGATGGAATAGGCCTGGGTCTTCTGCTGCTCGTTCACCATGTCGCCCACCATCATCTTGAAGGGCTGCATCGCCACGTTGATGGAGGTGTCGAGGAAGATCAGCGAGAAGAGGCCGAACCACATCGCGCCGTTCAGCCCGAGGAAGAGCCGCTGGCTGAAGTTCAGGCTGCCTGCGTTGGGCAGGAACACCATCACCAGCACGGCTACGATGGCACCGATCAGGAGATAGGGCTTGCGACGTCCCATCCGGCACCAGGTGCGGTCGGACCAGTGGCCGATGAGCGGCTGGACGATCATGCCCATCAGCGGCGGGAGGATCCAGAAAAAGCTCAACTGGTGCGGGTCGGCGCCCAGGGTCGCGAAAATGCGGCTGATGTTGGCGCTCTGCAGCGCATAGGCGATCTGCACGCCGAAGAACCCGAAGCTCAGGTTGAACATCTGCCAGAAAGAAAGTTTTCTCTTTTGCATAAAATTCGATTGAGGCTATTACGCCAAATAAATCCTTCAAAAATAAACATTTTTTATATTAGTTGTATCTTTTTGCGCTTTTTCACCTTTTTTTGCTTATCTTTATAGAATGAAAAAGACATTTCTCCTTTACACTTGTATTGCGCTGCTGACAGTTTCCGCGGCAGCCCAGACTACGAAGAACATCCCTCCGCGCGAACCCGTCCTGAGCCAGGACGAGATTGTCGCCAACATTGAAAACACCATCGCGCAGGTCATGGCCGACTGGAAGATCCCCGGCATGGGCGTCTCGCTCTACAAGGACGGGCAACTGGTCATGTGCAAGGGCTACGGCGTCAAGAACCTCGACACCGGCGTGCCGGCCGACGCGCACACGCTCTTCCAGATCGGATCCGTTTCGAAATCCTTCACGGCCGCCGTCATCGCGCAGCTTGTTGACGAAGGCCTGCTCAAGTGGCAGGACCGCGTGAAGGACCATCTCCCCGACTTCGAGATGTACGACCCGTGGGTTACGGAGCACATCGAGATCCAGGACCTCACCTCGCACCGCTCCGGCATGCGCGACGACATCGGCACGTACCTGGGCAACCTCGGCTACAACCGGACCGACATCTACCACATGTTCAAGCTGATGCCGCCCGCCTACACCTTCCGCGGCGACTACCAGTACAACAACATCACCTTCATCCCCGCCGCCATGATCATCGAGAAAGTGACCGGCAAGAGCTGGGAGCAGAACGTGCGCGAGCGCATCTTCAAGCCGCTGGGAATGACCGAGTCAACCCTCAACGGCGAAGGTTTCGGCGCAGCGCTGGAGGACGGTACGGCCGCCCTCCCCTACGCTTTCGAGCGCAAGGGCCGCGAGATGGACGTCTGGCCGATGATCGGCGACGAGCAGTCGCTCTGGTGGCTGACCGTCGTGGGGCCGGCCGGCTCAATCTGCTGCACCCCGACCGACCTGATCAAGTGGGCACGGTTCCATCTTGAAAACGGAAAGGTCGGCGAGACGCAGCTCATCTCCGAGAAGCAGATGAACTTCCTGCACCGCGGCGTGACCATCACTTCACAGACGCCCGAGAAGACGAACCTCTACGGGCACTGCTGGTTCATCGAGCAGACCCGCAAGGGACGCCTCTACTTCCATACCGGTACGACGTGGGGCATGACCACGATGTGCGCCTTCATCCCCGAGATGGACTTCGCCATGACCATCCAGGTCAACAGCGAGGCGCCGTCCGAGGCACGGCACGCAATCCTGCGCCGGGCCATCGACCTGTACCTGGGATATGAGGATTACGACTACGAGGCCGACTACATCGCCGCCTGGTACAAGCGCGCCGAAGAGCGGGCCACGGCCGACGAGAAAGCCGCCGCAGAGCGCGTGGCCGTCCCGGCTCCCGCCTGGTCGCGCATCCAGGGCCATTACACAGGCCGGTACGAGGTGCTGGGTGACATCGACATCTTCATCGAAGGGGGCAAGCTGATGATCCAGCTCCACAACGAGAAAGCCTGGAAGCGCGAGCTCAAGCATGTCAACGGGAACGTGTTCAACTTCCGGGCAGACGGCTGGGGCTTCGACGTGACCTTTAATTTTGACAATCCCGACGAATGGGGATCCCTCGCCAAGGGCCTGGAAATCACCGTCGGTTCGGGTGAAGAATTTGCAATCTGGGATAGAAAACTTTAAAACAGATACCCGGTCAAGCCGGGTATGACGACTTATGAAACGATTCGTTTTTACAATCCTCCTGCTGCTGGGTGCAGCCGGACTGTTTGCCAAGACGCCGGTCATCGGCATTTCCGCTTACAAGGAAGGCGGCCAGTGCCAGGTTAACATGACTTATATCAACTCCATCCGTCTGGCGGGCGGCGTGCCGCTGGTGATTCCGGTCACGTGCGATGATGCACAGATCGCCGCCATCGTGGATGCCATCGACGGGTTGGTGATGACGGGCGGCGAGGACTTCGATCCGCTGAAGTGGTACGGCGAAGAGCCCATCCGCGCGCTGGGCGAGGTTGTGCCCGAACGCGATGAGTTCGACGTGAAGCTGATACGTGCAGCCGTAGCCAAGGGCATTCCCGTGCTGGGCATTTGCCGCGGTGAGCAGCTGATGGCCGTGGCCTTCGGCGGCTCTCTCTGGCAGGACATCCCTTCCCAGGTGAAAGACAGCTACGTGAAGCATCGTCAGGGGGCTACGACGAGCACGGTCGGCACGCATTCGATCGAGATCGAATACAACTCGTTCCTTTACCTCATCCTGGGCAACCGGGAGGGGGCCGTGGTCAATTCGTTCCATCATCAGGCCATCAAGGATGTGCCGAAAGGGTTCCGGGTGGTTGCCCGGTCGGCTGACGGCATCATCGAAGCGGTGGAGCGCATGCATCCCTCTACCGAAAAACTGGCTCCGGAATATGCCGACGGCGGCAGCCTGATTCTCGGCGTACAGTTCCACCCGGAGGCCATCACCAACGGCGGCAACCTCGAGTTCCTCCCCATTTTCCAATTCCTGGTCAACGCCGCCAACGCCGACTAACCTGTTTGCTTGCGTCTAGCGCGGGTGGGTGGATGCTCCAGAACCCGTGCCACCCTCGGCACCGTAAGAGGGAGGGGCCCATGCGCAGCATGGGAGGGGTCGAGCGTAGCGAGACGGTTCTGGAGCAACACCCAGAGCGCCAAGCAAGCAAATAGATGCCCTTAGATTAGGTTTAGGGGGCGGGAGGAGAGGTAGCGGTCGAGGAGGTCGCGGGTGCGGAGCTTGACGAAGCAGGTCGGGGTGCCGTCGGTGCAGGCAAACCATTCGCTTTCGGCCACGGAGCGGTCCATGACCAGATGCACCGGCGCGGACTGCGGCAGGACGGCGCTCAAGATCGTCGTCGCGCCGACCTCAACGCCCGTCAGTTCCCATAATTTGTCGGCCGAAGCGAACGATACGCGCGGAATCCCCAGCGCACCGCAGAAATCCCGCGTCACGAAAGGCTTGTCGTCGGTCGTGACATACAGATAGAACTCCGTCTGCTGCCGGTTGCACAGGAAAATCGTCTTGACGATGCGAACCCCGATCTTCGCATCGATGTGCTGACAGTCCTCCATCGTCAACCCAGGGTCGGTATCCACCCGCTCGAAAGGAATCCCCAACCGGGCGAACGTCTCATATACAAGCTGTTGCAGCTCCGTCGCAAATACAGGCGGCGGCGTGCTTATGGGATCGCTTACCTTGAACATACGATGAACCGCCGGCTATTGGAAAAGCCTCCGGCAGAGGGCTGCGATATCGGCGACAGGAGTCACGGTGATGCCCGATGAAGCATTCTGGCGTCCCGCAAACGAAGACTCCTTGTTGAACGACGAAATGTAAATCTCCTCGAAACCCAGCTTCTCCGCCTCGGCGATGCGCCGCTCCACCTGGCTGACGGGACGGATCTCCCCGCTGAGGCCCACTTCGGCCGCAAAACACACCTTCGGTGAAATGTAGAGATCGAAGTTCGACGAAAGGATTGACGCCACGATGGCCAGGTCGCAGGCCGGATCGGAGACCCGGAGGCCGCCGGCGATGTTCAGGAACACATCCTTGGCAGCCAGCTTGAAGCCCGCACGCTTCTCCAGCACGGCCAGCAGCATGTTGAGCCGGCGGCCGTCAAAGCCCGTGGCCGAACGCTGCGGCGTGCCATAGGCCGCTGTGCTCACCAGCGCCTGGATCTCAATGAGGAACGGCCGTGTGCCGTCCATCATGGCCGCGATGGCGATGCCCGAAAGGTCGTCCTGGTGCATCGGGATGAGGATTTCCGAAGGATTGCGCACTTCCCGCAGGCCCGCACCGGTCATCTCGAAGACAGCCAGTTCATCCGTCGAACCGAAACGGTTCTTGATGCTGCGCAGAATGCGATAAGAGCCCTTGGTGTCGCCCTCGAACTGAAGCACGACGTCGACGATGTGCTCGAGCACCTTCGGACCGGCGATCGTGCCGTCCTTCGTAATGTGGCCGATCAGAATGACGGGCGTGCCGGTTTCCTTGGCGAAGCGCAGCAACGCCGAAGCGCATTCGCGCACCTGGGACACACTGCCCGCAGAGGAATCGAGCGCCTCGCTGTAGATGGTCTGGATGGAGTCGACGATCAGCAGGGCCGGTTTCACCTCGCGGGCCTGCTGGAGGATGTTCTCGAGTACCGTCTCGCTCAGGATGAAGCAGTCGTCATCGCTTCCACCGAGGCGGTCGGCGCGGAGCTTGATCTGCTTGGGACTCTCCTCGCCCGAGACGTACAAGGTCTTCAAGTCCTTGCAGCAGAGAGGAATCTGGAGAGACAGGGTCGACTTGCCGATGCCCGGCTCACCGCCGATGAGAATCATCGATCCTTCGACCATGCCACCGCCGAGCACCCGGTCGAGTTCGCTGATGCCGACGGAAAAGCGATTGTCCTGCGAGAGGTCGATCTCGCGCAGCCGCGTCGGACGCGCATCCGTCGCATCAATGTACGCCCGCGAGCGCGATGCCGCGGCGCCGCTCCCCGCACTCGCATACGCACGCGAGGTCTTCGGCTCTTCCACCATCGTATTCCATTCCCCGCACGCCGGACACCGTCCCATCCACTTCGGACTCTCGTTTCCGCACGACGTACAGTACCACACAGTCTTGATCTTTGTTGCCATACGACAAAATTAAGAAATTTTTCGTTACCTTTGTTTGATGAGATGCCCGGTCAAGCCGGGCATGACAAAAGAAAACGATAAAAATAATTATATGGAAAAACTCACCATCAAGACCATCGGGCCGTGGATGCTGCACGGCGAACAGATCCTGCTTACCGGCAACTGCCCCGCCCTCGGCAACTGGGACCCCGCCAAAGCCGTCCCCATGACCGACACCCAGGGCATCCTCTGGAGCGTCGACATCGACAAAGAAAAACTCCCCGAAAACCTTGAATATAAATTCCTCTGCCGGAAACCCGACGGAACCGTCGTCTGGGAAACCTGCTTCAACCGCACCGATCCCTACGCCGTCACCGAGACCACTTTCCCCGACCAGCACCCCCGCTACGCCGGTACCGCCATCCCCGTGTTCTCGCTCCGCAGCCGCAACTCCGCCGGTATCGGCGACTTCGGCGATATCAAGCTGATGGTCGACTGGGCCGCCTCCACCGGACAGGCGCTGCTGCAGCTCCTTCCGGTCAACGACACCACCTCCACCAAGACCTGGACGGATTCCTATCCCTATGGCGGCATCACCATCATGGCGCTGCACCCCATCTACCTGAACCTGAAGGATATCGGGCCGCTTCGCGACAAAGAGGAACAAGCCGCATTCGAAAGCATCGCCGCCGAACTCAACGCCCTCCCGCAGCTCGACTACGAACGCGTCTTCGACCTCAAGGACCGCTATACCCGCGCCATCTTCGCACAAAAAGGCGCCCGTACGATGAACACCAAGGCTTTCAAGGCTTTCTTCGACGCGAACAAAGACTGGCTCATGCCCTACGCCGCTTTCTGCGTGCTGCGCGACCGCCACGACACCGCCGACTTCTCGAAGTGGAAACGCCTCAAGAAATACAGCAAGGCCAGCGTCTCCCGCCTCTACGGCGAAGCCAAGGAAGAGATGGACTACTATATCTTCGTGCAGTATCATCTCGACCGCCAGTTACGCGAGTCACACGAGTATGCACGCGCCAAAGGCGTGGCTCTCAAAGGCGACATCCCCATCGGCATCACGCCGCACAGCGTCGAGGCCTGGGCCGAACCCGAATACTTCAACATGGGCGAACAGGCCGGTGCACCGCCGGATGCCTTTGCGGCCGACGGCCAGAACTGGGGCTTCCCGACCTACAACTGGGACCGCATGGCCGAGGACGGCTTCGCCTGGTGGAAACGTCGCTTCCGCAAGATGGCCGAGTACTTCGACGCCTACCGCATCGACCACGTGCTGGGCTTCTTCCGTATCTGGGAGATTCCCGTGCCGTTCAAGTCGGGCCTGATGGGCCATTTCAGCCCGGCACTGCCCTATTCGGAAGATGACATCCGCTGGCGGGGCTTCCCCTTCCATCTGGAACGGCATGCCCGCCCGTATGCCGACAACGACCCGCGCGAAGTGCTCTTCCTCGAAGATCCCGTGCACAAGGGACTCTGGCACCCGCGCATCAGCGCACAGTACACCCGCAGCTACAACGACCTGCAGCAGTGGGAGAAAGACGCCTACAACCGTCTCTACGACGAGTTCTTCTATACCCGCAACACCGAGTTCTGGCGCGAGCAGGCCATGCGCAAGCTGCCCGAGCTGATCGGAGCCACGAACATGCTCACCTGCGCCGAGGACCTCGGCATGATTCCGGCCTGCGTGCCGCAGGTGCTCAACGACCTGCACATCCTCTCGCTGGAAGTGCAGCGGATGCCGAAGGACCCGAAGCAGATGCTCGGTAACCCTGCGGAATATCCGTACATGAGCGTCTGCACCACGGGCTCGCACGACACCAGCACGCTGCGCGGATGGTGGGGCGAGAACCACGGCGGCGAGGACTGCCCCGTGGACACCTGCCGGTGGATCGTCGCCGAACACCTCTATTCCCCGGCCATGCTGACCATCCTGCCGCTGCAGGACTGGTTCTCGCTGGAACCGTCGCTCCGCGTGGATGACATCGCGGGCGAGCGCATCAACATCCCGGCCAACCCGAAACACTACTGGCGCTGGCGGATGCATCTCACGCTCGAAGAGATGATTGCAAACAAGGCCTTCAACGACAAGGTCGCAGACCTGATCGCACAGAGCGGCCGGAAGGCATAAGCGTATGGCCGAAACGAAGAAAAAGGGGCTGGCGCTGCACTGGCAGATCCTCATCGGCATCGGCCTGGGCATTGTGGCGGGCATCGTGCTCTGCAAGATCGCCCCGTTCGAATCCTGGTCAAAGTACATCAAATGGGCCGGTGACATCTTCCTGCGCGGCCTGCGGATGATTGTCATCCCGCTGGTATTCACCTCCATCGCACTGGGCGTGGCCGGCATGGGCAATTCCGCGGCACTGGGACGCATCGCGGGAAAGACCCTGCTCTATTACATCGCCACGACACTGATTGCCGCGACCATCGGTCTGACGCTGGTCAACATCGTGCGGCCGGGCGTGGGTGCGAGCCTCAACCTGGCCGAGGAGGTTACGTCGGTCGGATCGGGAAATGTGTCGTTCATCGACCAGATCGTCTCGATCGTGCCTGCGAACATTTTCGAAGCCATGGCCCGCGGCGACCTGCTGCCCGTCATCTTCTTCGCCATCATTTTCGGCTTCTTCATGAACAAGGTGGATATCAAGCATGCCGGAACGCTGACCAACCTCTTCACGGCCATCTACGAGGTGATCATGAAGATCACGTTCTTCATCATCCGGCTGGCTCCCTACGGCGTGTTTGCCATCGTCACCTGCGTGGTGGGACGGCAGGCCGACGACCCGCAGGCGTTGCTCGGGATGGCGGGATCGCTCGGCGTCTTCGTACTGGTTGTCTGGGGCGGACTGCTTCTGCAGGGTGGCGTGGTATTGCCGCTGCTCGTGCGCCTGCTGGGCAAGCAGAATCCCTGGCGGCACATCTCGAAGATGTCCACGGCGCTGCTGACGGCCTTCTCGACCTGCTCGTCGGGCGCGGCGCTGCCGATCAACATCCGCGACTCGCAGGAGAAATGCGGCATCTCGAACAAGGTTGCCAGCTTCGTCCTGCCGCTGGGCAGCACCATCAACATGAACGGAACGGCCTTGTATGAATGCGTCACTGCCATCTTCATCGCCCAGGCCTACGGCATCGACCTGTCGCTGGCCCAGCAGATCATGATCGTCTTCACGGCGCTGCTGGCGGCCATCGGCACGGCCGGCATCCCGATGGCGGGCATGGTGATGCTGACCATCGTGCTCACCGCCGTCGGCCTTCCGCTCGAAGGCATCGGCCTCGTGCTGGCCGTCGAACAACTCTGCGACATGCCCCGCACCTGCATCAACACCTACGGCGACTCCTGCGGCGCCGTGATCATCGCCCACAGCGAAGGCGAACAATTGACGATTTAAAGATCTCCACCATGAAAAAACGGATCTTCTTATTGGCAATCCTTCTTTGCACCGCGCCCGGGCTCCTGGCCCAGGAGTTCAGCGAGCGGGTTGCCTTCGACAGTTCAGCCGACTTCTCCATCGGAGAGGGCACCATCAGCTTCGAGCCGCTCAGCTACATCGGCTGGGGATACCACAAACCGGTCGAGGCCATGGATTATACCCTGCAGAACGCCATCAACGACGAGTTCTTCCTCAACATCGTCGAACTGCGCGCCAGCCTCTACGATCGGGGGCGGATTACCCTGGGTGTCGATTGGGACCGGGATTGCTACCGGCTGGACCGTTCGTTCCGGTGGGTAACCGGCGAAGACCGCAAGAGCGTGGCCATCGCCAGCCGCGGCGGTCTCGACATCCGCAAATCCAACCTGATCGTCAACACGTTCTCCTTCCCGCTGGGTTTCGAGCACGAGATGGGTTCCTGGCTGATCCGCGCCGACGTGGCGCTCGACTGTAACCTGCCGGCCAAGATCCGCGCAAAAGCCGTGAACGCGAACGGGGAAAAGATCAAGTCGGTCGTCAACGGCATTCCGACACGCACCGTAACCTATCATGTCACGGGGACGGTCTCGTATGGCGGTCTGGGCCTCTATTTCCGCTACAACCTGCAGCCGCAGTTCGATGAGGGCGTCGGTCCGCAGTTCCGCGCCTTCACCATCGGCCTCGTCTGGGGCCTGGGCATGTAGGCTGACTTCCGTCAGCGGATGACGAAGCGGTCGCGGCCGGAGATGTCGGGAACGATGCCAGCGCCGGGGAAGAGCGCGGCCACTTCGGGGCCGAAGCGCTCGTTGATCTCGAGATAAAGATGACCATCGGGGCGCAGCAGGGCGTCGGCCCAGCGCGCGATGGCGCGATAGAACCTGAGCGGGTCGTCGTCCGGAACGAACAGCGCTTCAGCCGGCTCGAAATCGAGGACATTGGGACGCATGGCCGACCGCTCACTGTCGCAGATATACGGAGGATTCGAGACGATGACGTCGAACTTCGGCAGGCCGGCCGGCGGCTCGGCCAGGACATCGGCCGTAAAGAAGATGGGCTTCGCGCCGCGCACCTTCACGCGCTGCCGGCACGCATAGCGAAGAGCCGCGTCCGACAGGTCGCAACCGTAAACCATCGCTTCGGGGAACTCCGCCGCCAGCGACCAGGCGATGCACCCCGATCCGGTACACAGGTCGAGGATGCTGAACGGGCTGTCATCGGGGGACTCGAGATGCCCGGTCAAGCCGGGCATGACAGAAGAGGTCAAGCCAGGCATGACAGAAGGGGTATTCCCGTCAGCAGCATCATCAGAATACAGATCGTCAATGATGCGGGAGACCAGCTCTTCGGTCTCCGGCCGGGGAATCAGGCACCCCTCGCCCACGCGGAACCGATGGCCGCAAAACTCCGTGACGCCCAACACATACTGCAACGGCCGCCCCGTCTCCAACTCCGCCACCGCCCCCAACAGCTGATCAATCAGCCCGCCTTTAGGGCGGGTGGGTGATTGCTCGACGGTTCTTGAGCAACACCCAGAGCCCCCGGCGGGCTGATCATCGATGATCGTGTCCGGTTCGGAGATGTATTTATAAGAAGGTATGTCGGTGTAGTGCTCCAACAGGCGGAATGCGATAGATTTCGCCTCCGGGGCAGGATAGAGCGGCGCAAGCCGGTCAATGCAAAGGTCAATGAATTCTTTCAGGGTCATATCATTAGGCCGACAGGGCCTCATCGATGATGCAGTCGAGCACCTCGGCGACGGTCATGCCAGCCTGACGGATCTGCGCAGGCACCAACGACATCTTCGTCATGCCCGGCACCGGATTGATCTCCAGAAAATAAACCTTCCCCGACTCCGTCATGATGTAATCACAACGAATCAACCCCCGGCAACCGAAATGCTGATAAATCCGCCGCGTCTGTTCACGCACCGTGTGCGCCTGCTCCGGCGTAATCTGCGCCGGACACACCTCGTCACTCTTGCCCAGATACTTCGCCTCGTAATCAAAATACTCGTTGTGCGAAATGATCTCCGTCACCGGCAACGGAATAATCTCACCATTGCGATTGAACACCCCCTCCGTGAGCTCCCGGCCCGGAATGTAACTCTCGATCAGCACATCATCGCTCTCCGAGAACGCCGCCGCCACCGCCGGTGCCAGATCCTCCTGCCGCTTCACCTTCGTCACACCAAAAGAACTGCCGCCATCGTTCGGCTTCACGAACACCGGCAGGCCCAGCTTCTCGACCACCTCTTCGGAATTGAACGGCTCACCCTTGTGAAAAAACAACTCCGGCGCCAGGGGAATCCCCAGACCGCGCATCGCCTTCTTGCACGCATGCTTGTCGAAAGTGATGGCCGACACCCGCGAAGAACACGTCGTGAACGGCACCTCATGCTTCTCGAGCTCCGCCTGCAGAATGCCGTTCTCGCCCGGACGCCCGTGAATCATGATCAGCGCCACATCATAATTCCGTAACTCGGAAGGAATGAACGGACGCACCGGAACCGCCACGTCCGTCACGGCCGGATCGCAAACCGACCACTGGCCGCCGCGCAACAACAATTCCGTCACTTCATATCGTTCGGGGTCGAGACAGGTTGCCACAAACTTGCCGCTGAGCACCGAAATGCCCCATTCGGAGGAGTCACCCCCGTAAATCAATGCAATTTTTTTCATTTTTAATTGAAATAATCATTGGACGTCGCGTCCTGCGTGTCGCTGGAGGAGCCGTCACACAGCTGGTCGGCACTCCATCCCAACGGCGGCACAAAGACATCCTCCGGACCGATGGCGATCGACTTGTCCTGATAGACCTTCTGCATGAAGAGCGCCCAGATGGGAAGCGCCATACTGGCGCCCGCACCGTTGGCCGTGCTGGTGAAATGCACCTGCCGGTCTTCCGCACCGACCCAAGCGCCCGCCGTCAGCTTCGGCGTGTAACCGATGAACCAGCCGTCGGAGTTGTCGTTGGTCGTACCGGTCTTACCGGCAATGTCCCCCTGGATGTTGTAACGCCAGCGGATCCGGCCCGCCGTACCGTCGTTCACCACACCCTGCATCATGTTGATCATCTTGTAGGCCGTCACCTCGCTGATCGCCTCGCGCTTGCGCGTCGAGAAAGAAGCCAGCACGTTGCCCGCATTGTCCTCGATGCGCGTGACAAACATCGGATAGCAATACACGCCCCGGCCCGGGAACGTGTTGTACGCCGCCACCATCTCCATCACGGAAAGGTCGCAGGAACCCACGCAGAGTGAAACCACCGGGTCGAGATAGCTGCTGACGCCCATCTTCCGGCAGAGGTCCACCAGCGCATAGGGACCGAACTGCTTCATCAGGTAGGCGGAGATGTTGTTGCGGCTGTTGGTCAGGCCCCACTTGAGCGTCACCACGCGATCGTCCACCTCGCTCTTCGGCGCCCAGTCGGTGCCGTTCACGTCGATCGTGTAGGTGGTATTGACCACCTTGTCGCACGGCGTGTAGCCCTCCTGCATCGCCAGCGTGTAGAGGAACGGCTTGAAAGTCGAACCCACCTGGCGCTTGCCCTGCCCGATGTTGTCATATTTGAAGTAGCGGTAGTCCGGTCCGCCGACGTATGCCTTCACGTGGCCCGTATTGGGCTCGATGGCCATGAACGCGGCGCGCAGGAACGACTTGTAATAACGGATCGAGTCGTTGGGCGTCATGACGGTGTCGACGTAACCCTGCTTGTTCCAGGAGAAGATCCGCATCTGGACGGGCTCGTCGAACGACTTCTCGATCTCCGCGTCGGAGAGGCCCTCTGCCTTCATCGCGCGGTAGCGGTCGCTCCAGCGGCGGCCGTTGCGCATCAGCCGGTCGACCTCGTCCTTCGAGACATCGTCGGAGAAGGGGAAGTTGCGGCGGTATTTCAGTTCGCGGTTGAGCGTGTTCTGGAGCTCTTTGCCCAGGTGCTCGGCCACGGCCGCCTCGGCGTATTTCTGCATCCGGGAATCCAGCGTCGTGTAGATGCGGAGACCGTCGCGGTCCAGGTCATACTGCGTGCCGTCAGGCTTGAGGTTCTTGTTGAGCCAGCCGTAGAGCGGATTCTCACGCCAAGCGAGCGAGTCGGCGCGGAAGTCTTCCACCTGTGCGTACGACGATTTGCGGGGCTGCTCGGCATTCATGAAGCGGCGGAGCATGTCGCGGAAATAGGAGCCGTAGCCGGAATTATGGTCCTGCTGGCGGTAGGTCACCACGATGGGAATCTGGGTGATCGAATCGAGGTCGTGCTTCGACAGGTAATCGTATTTCTCCATCTGGCGCAGCACATGGTTGCGGCGCGCGAGCGACTGTTCGGGATTGAGGGCCGGATTGTAACGGGTGGGCTTGTTGACCATGCCCACCAGGCAGGCGCCCTCCTCGACCGTCAGGTCTTCGGGATCCTTTGCAAAGAACGTATTGGCCGCGGCCTTGATGCCGTAGGCGTTGCCGCCGAAGAAGATCTGGTTGAGATACATCGTCACGATTTCTTCCTTCGTGTAGTTGCGCTCAATCTTGACGGCGGTAATCCATTCCTTGAGCTTGATGCCGATCATCTTCAGCTGCCGGCCGCCGGGGATGCGGCTTTGCACGTTCTGGCGGGGATAGAGGGTCTTGGCGAGCTGCTGCGTGATGGTACTGCCGCCGCCCTGCGACGAGTCGCCGAGGAGGATCGTCTTGAAGAACACGCGGCCCAGGCCGCGGAAGTCGATGCCGGAGTGACGGTAGAACCGGGCGTCCTCCGTGGCGACGGCAGCGTCGACCACGTGCCGGGGAATCTGGTCGTAACTGACATAGGAACGGTTCTCGATATGATAGGTATTGATAACCTTGCCGTCTTCGGAGATCACCAGCGTGGCCAGGTTGCTGTCCGGATTCTCGATCTGTTCGAACGAAGGGATCTTGGCGAACAGGGCCACCAGCAGCAGCGCCACCAGCAGCAGCGCGAACGGCAGGGTGATGATCGCCCAGAACCAGCGGGCTATTTTTTTCTGCGTCGTAGATTTCATTCTTTTTAACTTTGTTAAACGGTCGCTTCGTCAGGCAACTATCATGCAAATTTAGAAAAAAAGATTTGGAAAGTTGGCCCGTTTATCTGTTACTTTGCACTTCCAAATTCAAAAATGAGCAGATGGGAGAGAATTTAGTCATCGTGGAGTCACCGGCCAAGGCCAAGACGATCGAAAAATTCCTGGGAAAAGGATATACTGTCAAATCCAGTTTCGGACATATCCGGGACCTGAAGAAGAAGGGCCTGGGCATCGACATAGAGAACGGGTTCGTTCCCCAATACGAGATTTCCGCCGACAAGAAGAAGACGGTGTCTGAGCTTGCCGCAGCGGCCTCGAAGGCCGGAACGGTATGGCTGGCTTCCGATGAAGACCGTGAAGGAGAGGCGATTGCATGGCATCTTTCCGAGACGCTCGGACTCTCGCCGGAGAACACCCGCCGCATCGTCTTCCACGAGATCACCAAGACCGCGATCCTGGAAGCCATCGAGCATCCGCGCGACATCGACATGAATCTCGTCAAGGCCCAGCAGGCCCGCCGCGTCCTCGACCGGCTGGTGGGCTTCGAACTCTCCCCCATCCTGTGGAAGAAGATCCAGCCCAAGCTGTCGGCCGGCCGCGTGCAGTCGGTGGCCCTTCGCTTGATCGTGGACCGGGAGCGCGAGATCGCATCCTTTGTGTC
>LUZE01000158.1 GCA_001602845.1 Bacteroidales bacterium Bact_13
GCTGCGGGCCTCTTTATCCCGCCGCGTCCTGACGGGAGAAAACCGCTGCAACGGACGCGCTAATTCTTGGCCGACGTGAAAGAATCTCGCATTTTTTTCACGTCGCCAGGCAATATCGGTCGCAAATCGCTATTTTCCCGGGTCGACGTGAAAGAACGGTCGCAATCTTTCACGTCGACAGGAGATTCCTTGCGCTTTTCTCCCGTCCTGGCGGCGGCGCCGCCGTCAGGGCTGAGGAAAAGCGCAAAAGCCCGATGGCGGGTTATCTCCCGCCAGGGCTGCTGCGGGATAAAGAGGGTCCCGCAGGCCCTGGCGAGGATAACCCTGCGCCAACCAGTAAACGATTGGTTAATTGATGTCGTCCAGATACTGGGCGACGACGTGGTTGTTGCTTAGTTGACGGACTAGATAGATTGTCTCGCCGCCGACTTCATAGACATTGAAAAATACATACCACGTGGTGTGACGACTTTTGGGAAAAACGGCGTAGTACATATCCTTACCATAGCGATTGAACCAGTCTGGTGCCTTTCGATGAACTTTAATCGGTAACTCTGACTGTATTTCATGAAAGAGACTCTCTGAATACTCTATCGCTGTATCCAGAAAATTCAAATAGCCTTTATCGTAGAGAACCTCAGTGAGCTCTACGAACTGGCGGCTAACCTCGGGGAGAAACAAAACACTCATCCTACCTTCGCCTTTCCAGCTTCCTTCCGCTCAAACATTTCCGTCAGGCCTTCCCGCACTTTTGCGAGAACCTCGTCAACCGTGATGGCCCGCTCAAGGTCATACTCAACGGGGTTCTTCTGCGCCGTCAGGACAAACGTCTCATTCTTCCCCCGCTGGATCAGCACCTGCTCGCTCTTCGCAAGATCAAGGTACTTCTTCATGTTGCTTCGCAACTCTGCTGAACTGATGACAACCATTATTCAAGTACATTATAATGTACAAAGATAAAGAAAGGTTTTTAATTTTCAAAAAGATACAGGAGAATCGGGCAGCGCGCATCAGCGTCAGTGCACCCATGAAGGTGCGCCAACGAGAGCGACAAGGTTCGTCACATTTTTATTATCTTTGTTCTGTTATGCGACGACTTCTCTTACTTTGCCTGCTGTTTGTGGCGTGGCCGGCGGCGGCGCAGGTGACGACGGCCAGCCTTGGCGGCCGCATCACCGACAGCGAAGGGCCCATCGAGGGCGTGACGGTGGTGCTCATCAACCAGGCCACCAACGCACAGTATTATGCGACGACCGGCCGCCGCGGCTGGTACCAGTTGAACGACATCGTTCCGGGCGGCCCGTTCACGGTGCGTATCCACTATTTCAGCTATCAGCCGCTGACCGTACGGAACATCTATCTTTACGCAGGGCAGAACACCGTCATCGATGCCAATCTGGAGACAGGTACAAGCCGGGTATATAGCGACGAGGCGGCTACGTCGATGCGGCTGGGAGAAGTACTGGGTGAGGCGATGGGCGGCGGCGAGGTCGCATTTTCGCCATTGAACTATAATTTGGTCGGGCAGCGTGTCTACACTGACGTACCGTTCGACGTACGCCAGGAGACGACACTGACCAGTGCCTCCCGCATCGAGCTCACGCAAACGGGCAGCAACCGTTTCCATGGCTCCGCTTATGGATTCTTCAGCACTACTTCTATTGAGGGCATTAGCCCCGCTTCGAAGGGCCTGGCCGGAGGTCTTACCGTTTCCACGCCGCTCGGAAATGAGGATTATCAGCTATTTGCGGGCTTGCAATACAATGATGGGCTCGCAGGCGCGGCGCGGTTGGACGCGCGGTTGAACGAGCAATGCCGGCTCGACCTGTCTGGCGGACGATTGGATCCCGCGACGGCCTGGGCCTCGGCTGGACTGAGCGCCGGACTGGGCGAGAATATATCCATGCGGCTGCAGGCAGGCTGGTACGGCACGGGCACAATCCTGGCATCCGACGATTTTACCTTCTCGGCGGGCCGCCACCGCCTGCTGGCCGGCGTGCAGTTCGCCCATCAAAGCTTCCAGCTGAACGATTCGACGGCTTCACAAGGCAGTTTCTATGTGCAGGATGTCGTCCGGCTCGGCCGGCGGCTGACAGTGCTGGCCGGCGTCCGCTTCGCGGTGCCCTTCTCCTTTTCGCCGCGCGCGAGCATCTATTACGACGTGCTGGGAACGGGTGCGCTGGTCCTGCGTGCCGGAACGGCGGTTTACGGCCAGCCGGGCGGATCGTCGTGGAAGAACCTGGGCGCCATAGACATCGCGCTTCCCGCCAAGATGCGCCTGTCGCTCGAGGCAACTTTTGGCCAGGTCATCCAGCAGCTCTTCTATATCAAGTCCGGCAATATCCTGGATTCGCGGCATGCATTGACGGCGCGCATTGAGCGGCCGTATACCGACCGTCTCTGGACGGTAGCGTCCTATACGTGGAGCGACGGTCCGGTCAACCATCGCCTGATCGGAGGTTTTTCGTACAAGGCCGTGTATGCCGGCCGCATGGCCACCACGCTTTCGCTGCTCTATGACGGCCGCAACTATATTGACGACCTCTCACCGGCGTCCATCTCCTGGTCCAATGGCTTCGAGGCCCGCCTGAGTCAGGACATCGCCTTCTCGGCCGCCGACCGCGACCACACCCTGCAACTTACCGGCTATTACACCCGTAACCTTTCCATATCGCAATTCCTCTTCGGCCTGCGCTACTTCTTGTAGATCACTCCGCGAAATTGAGCGATAGGTGTCACGCTTGTTACACCCGACTGTCATGCCCGTCGATGGCTATATTCGGCGCGCCCATTCTGTCATGCCCGGCCCCGACCGGGCATCTGAAAACTTCTGCGCTGCCCCTCCTGTCACGAAATCCATGAGGGCGCCGCTTCTTCCCTTTCGCGTCAACATTTTCCAGTAATAAGGCCGATTCCCGTCCGCGAAAGGCATCGCATAGATGAATCATCCCTTTCGTGACAGACAAATGGGATCAAACGTGTTGTCTCCAATCCGCTGAACACTACTAGTGACGGTAGCGTCCCAAAAATCGGCAGGGTACCGTCAAAAACGGCCGATTTTGACGGTAGCGTCCCAACTAATGGGACGCTACCAGCACTCGAGGGTTATTCTCCGGCCGACACCAGGGACGGTTCGGCCGGAACAGGGTTTTATCCGGTTCACGAGGGTTATCCTCGCCAGGGCCTGCGGGACCCTCTTTATCCCGCAGCAGCCCTGGCGGGAGATAACCCGCTAGCTGGCTTTTGCGCTTTTCCTCGGCCCTGACGGCGGCGCTTTGCCCCGCCGCCAGAACGGGAGAAAAGCGCAAGCCCAGACCCCCGATCAGGTCGGGGGTGACGAATAAAGAAAAAGGCATTTCAGTAAGGGCTGAAATGCCTTTGTTGTCGAAACTCTAGATAGCACTAAATACTAGTGCTTATTTCATACCAATGCAAAAATACAACGTTTTTTCCGTATACAACTCGTATATTGACAATTTTTTTGTACACCCCTGAAAAAACTCGCCCGGCCGGGAAAACAAGCTAAAGGGCGGCGGTGGCGGCTTGGAGCTGAGACCAGTACTCGGGATGGCGGAAGAAGGCTTCGAGCGAGAAGAAGCAGATGCCGGAGGCGCCGCCGGCGCGGGCCAGGGCGATACGGCCTGCGAAATCGCCGTCGCGCGGCACCGACACGCCGGAATAGAGCCGTGCCTTGTTGCCGGCGGCCGCCAACGCCGTCACGCCCTCCCGCGTAGCCGTTTCAATCCATTCTGCCGGCTGAGCGTAGGAGGTGTGATAGATCATCGGCAACAACGCATCCGCATGGCGGAACTGCACCCAATCCTGCCGGACCAGCTTTCGCGCTTCTTCAGGTGTGGCGAATACCGCCGCTGAAGCTTTTAGCCCGCAGGCCTGGATCTCTTCCAGCAGCCCGTCAGCCAGCTGCGCCATCGCGTCCCAGCGGAACTGCATCCATTCCGGGTTGGCGGTGGGGTCGTCCAGCTCCAGCGGGTCGATACCGGTCTGTGCCTTGAATTTTGCCCGGCATTCGTCGCAGTAGCAGCAGTCCCACTGCGGATAGACCTTGTCTTGTACCACGCCGCGGGATTCGTGCAGCCCATAAGGCAGGATGGCGTCGGGAAAGCGGATGAAGTCCAGATGGATGCCGTCCAGCCCTTCCACCTCGGCCAGTTCGCGCACGCGGTCCTTCAGATACTCGGCGACGCCTTCGTGATTCGGGCAGAGGAAGCGGTAGTGCTTGCGATTGTACATCTCGATGTCGGCCAGCGACTCGCCGAGCCCATTGACTTCATACCATTCCGGGTGGGCCTGGAGCAGCGTCTCTTCACAACGGTTCGTCGTCCACATCCAGGCGTGAAGCTCGAGACCGTGCTTCTTCGCGACGGGAACGGCGCGCCGGAGGATGGTCAGGGCCGCGCTGTCGCGGAACGAGGTGCTGTCAAGGATGCTCGGATAGCCGCCGTGACACTCGAGATAGATGCCGGAGATGCCTGCGCGGGCTGCGTTCGAGAAGATCGAGTCGAGTCTCTCTTCGGGCATGTCTATCTTGCCGGACATCCAGGCATACACCCTGAACGGCTCTTCAGCCGGATGGCAGGATAGAATCGTCGCCATAAAAAGCAAAAGAATAAAGGGCTGAAAGATATGTTTCATGCTACAATCTGCGGCGGAGTTCGGCAATCTGTTCGGGGGTGGTGGCCCAGCTGGTGGCGAAGCGGACGGCGGTGTGGTCGGGGTCGACGCGGTCCCACAGGTCGAAGGCCACGTGCTCGGCGAGGGCGGCCAGCTGTTTGTTCTCCAGCACAACGAACTGCTGGTTGGTCGGCGAGTCGAGGAAGAACCGGCAGCCTTTTTCGCGCAGCATCGCCTTCAGCTGCATCGCCATGTCAATGGCATGACGACTGATGTCGAAGTACAGGTTGTCGGTGAACAACGTGTCGAACTGGATGCCCAGCAGGCGGCCCTTGGCCATCATCGCGCCATGCTGCTTGGTGATCGTGTAGAAATGCTTCGGGGCATTGCCGTGCGGGAAGACTACGGCCTCGCCGCAGAAACAGCCCACCTTCGTGCCGCCGATGTAGAACACGTCGCAAAGCGCGGCCAGTTCGGGCAGCGTGACATCGCAGCCGGGGCTCGCCAGGCCGTAGCCCAGCCGGGCGCCGTCGATGAACAGCGGCAGGCCGTACTCGCCGGCGATGGCGTGGATTTCCTGCAGCTCCTGCTTCGTATACAGCGTGCCGTACTCCGTCGGGAAGGAAATGTACACCATGCCCGGGAAGACCATGTGCTCGTAGTTCGGGTCGGTCGTGGCGGCGTGCAGATATTCGCGCAGCTCGGCCGGGCGGATCTTTCCCTCGTGCCCGGGGATCGTCAGCACCTTGTGCCCCGTGTACTCCACGGCCCCGGCCTCGTGCACGCCGATGTGCCCCGTCTCCGCCGACACCACGCCCTCATAGTCGCGCAGCATCGCCGCGATGACCGTCGAATTGGTCTGCGTGCCGCCCACCAGGAAGAAGACGTCCGCCTCGGGCGTCCCGCACGCCGCGCGGATCTTCGCTTTCGCGCTTTCGCAATAATGGTCCACGCCGTAGCCCGGCAGCTGCTCCAGGTTGGTGGCGGCGAGACGCTCCAGGATCTTCGGATGCGCCCCCTCGGAATAGTCACAGGTAAAGGAAATCATCGTCATTCATCTATTTTACCGCGCCGAGCATCTCGCGGACGGCGGCCTCGAGCTGGAGGTCCTGGCCACGGAGCATCGAGGCGGGGTCGCTCTCGACGCGGATGTCGGGCTCAAGCTGGTAGTTCTCGATGTAGTGCTGCTTGTCAGGGATCCAACCGCCCACCTGCGGAATGCCGAAGACGATCTGCGGATGAATCTGCGTCTCCCACCAGACGGCGGTCATCGTGCCCGGTACCGGCATGCCGATGAGCTTGCCCAGGCCCAGGTCGCGGTACGCGTAAGGGAAGCCGCACGCGTCGGAATAGCAGTCTTCGTTCATCAGCACGCACGAGGGCTTCGTCCACTTGCTGTACGGCTCGGTGCCGATGTACTGGCCCCGCGGCCGCCACTCCACATACGCCTTGCCGCCCAGCAGGGTCACCAGGTCGTCGTGCAGCCATCCGCCGCCGTTGTGACGGATGTCGACGATCAGCGCGTCGCAGTTGCGGTACTTGCCCAGCGCCTTGGAATACACTTCGCGGAACGACGGGGAATCCATGCCCTCGACGTGCACGTAGCCAATGCGGCCGCCGGACAGACGCTCGACGATCTCTTCACGCTGGCGGACCCAGCGACGGTAGAGCAGATCGTAGTCGGACGATACGGGCTTGACCACCAGGTCTTCCTCCTTGCCGCCCTTCTTCACGGTTACGACGATCTTCTTGCCGGCCTTGCCTGCCAGCAACGGGAACCAGTTCTGGCCCGCCAGCACGGGCGTGCCGTCAATCGAGACGATCACGTCGCCCGCCTTGATCTCGCTGTCAGCCAGGTTCAGCACGCCGCCCGGCAGCACCTCGGCGATGCGCAGGCCGTCGCCCGTCCACGCCAGGTCATAGAGCACGCCCAGCTGGCCCAGCGACTCGCCTCCGGCGGGACGGTAGCGCGCACCGGTGTGCGAGCCGTTCAACTCGCCCAGCATCTCGGAGAGCAGCTCCTGGAAATCGAAGTAGTTGTCGATGTAGGGGAGGAACTGCGCATAGTTCGTGCGGTAGTATTCCCAGTCGGCGCCGTGGAGCCCGGGATCGTAGAATTTCTCTTTCACCTGTTTCCAGATGTGCGAGAACATGTATTCGCGCTCGGCCTTGGGCTTGAACTCGAAGTCGCCCGAGAAGCCGATCTGCTTGGTCTGCCCGCTGGCGAGGGTCACCTTGGTGATGCCGCGGCCGGAGAACACGTAGATTTCGGAGGCGTCGGCCGAAGGGGTGATGCGTCCCGTGACGCCGCGGGCGAGCACCTTCACGTCGCCTTCGCGGAGGTCCTTGACGCAGAGGCCGGCGCCGCTTTCGAGTGGCGTGATGTAATAGAGCTTATGCCCGTCCTTCGAGAGGAAGTGGTCGCCGTAGGCGGCGCTGGACGAGGTGAGCCGGCGCACGCGGTTCTCGCGGCCCTCGAGCAGCAGCTCGACTTTCTTGCCTTTCTCCTGGGCGAGCGAGTCTTTCTTCTCTTCCTTGGCGAGCTGCTTCTCGCTCTTGCCGCTGAGGAGCTTCTCGACTTCCTCGTCTTCCTTGTCCTGGAGGAACTTGCTCATCTGCTGTCCGTCGAAGAACATGATGTAGATGTCGTCGTGCGCGCCCCAGCTGCCGTGGCTTCGGAAGCCGTTCTTGTCGGATTCCCAGGTCATGGCCTTGCCGCCGAGGGCCCAGTGGAAGTTGCCGTCGGAGTAGCCGCTCTGGGTGAGGTCGGTGATCTTGCCGGTCGAGACTTCGATCAGGGCGACGTCGGCGTTGTTCCAGCCGCCGTCGGCCTGGTAGCCGGTGAGGAGGTATTCGCTGTCGGGACTCCAGGCGAAGGACTGGTCGCCGTCCTGGTAGGAGTAGTTGGCGCCGCGCAGCAGCGATTTGACATCGCCGCCCTTGGTGGCGCGCACCACGAGCTCGGTACGGTCGCGAAGGTAGGCGACCCATTTGCCGTCCGGCGAGACGACGGGCTGGAAGCTGGTCCGCCCGGGCTCGGAGAAGAGTTCTTCCTTGGTGCGGGTGGCGTAGGTGAAGAGTTTGTCGTTCTTCTCGGTGAGGACGGTGCGCCAGATGCCCCAGCATCCGCCGCGCTCGGCGGCGTAGTAGAGCTCGCGTCCGTCTTTCGAGAAGCTGACGCCGCGTTCCTGTTCGGGGGTGTTGGTGATGCGGCGGGTGGTCTTGTATTCGGTGGAGGTGACGAACACGTCGCCGCGGATGACCATGGCGATCTCCTTGCCGTCGGGCGAGACGGCCATTGCGGTGGCGCCGCCGGTGTAGTTCATCTTGACCATGTCGCGCTCGTTCTCGTCGCGGACAACGGTGATCTCGACCTTGCGGGGCTCGCCGCCCTGCTTGAGGAGGTACAGGTCGCCGTTCTGCGAATAGGCGACGGTGCCGTCGGCGGCCACGGAGATGTAGCGCACGGGGTCTTTCTCATACCGGGTCAGCTGCACGGCCTTTTCGGGGTGGGAGAGGCTGCCGCGCCACAGGTTGAGGGTCTTGCCGCCCTGCTCGCTTATATAGTAATAGGTGTCGCCGTCGGCGGCCCAGACGGGCTGGCGGTCTTCGCCGGCATATTTGGTGAGTTGGGTGAAGGTGCCGTCCTTCAGGAGCCAGACGTCGCGCGTGACGGCAGAGGTGTGGTGCTTGCGGAAGGGATCTTCATAGCCCTTGTAGTCTTCGTAGAGGATGGCGCCGTCGGACCGGACGCTCATCTCCGACATAGTGACGGAGGTCAGCAGGGCAGGGCGTCCGCCGTCGTTCCCCACAGCCCAGACCTGCGCGTCGCCGGGAAAGCCGTCCCACTTGACGTCGGGCTGGAGGCTGGCGGTGAAGGCGATGCGGCCGTCGGGCAGCACGGCCTTCGGGGTCTCGGCGCCGGGATAGTTGGTGATGCGTTTCGGCGTGCCGCCTTCGGCGGATACCAGGAAGATGTCCTTGCTGCCTTCACGCCAGGAGCTGAAATAGAGGCTCGCTCCGTCGGGGGTCCACACGGGGTCGGAATCGTAGGCAGCGTTGCTGGTAATCTGAAGGGCACGGCCGCCCTGTGCGTTGACGACATAGAGGTCGCCCTTGTAAGAAAAAGCGATCCGGCTGCCATCGGGCGAGATGGCATTTTTACGGACCCAACGGGGGTTTTCCTGCGCCACCGCCGAGAAGCTGGCGGCCGCGAGAAGCATAACAAATAGTAATTTTTTCATATCGATTTTATAATTGTTTGTCTAATTGTGTGAACAAATATACAACAATTGCACGAGAATTGTAAAATAGACTGAAATGTGGAAAGTTGAAAATAGTTGAAAAAAGTGTTGATATTTTTGTTAAAAAGCTGTAATTTCGCAACTTGTATACTTTAGAATAACTGGCGAAATGCTGTTATTTAGACATAAGGCACTGATAATCACGGGGGTTTTTCTCTGCTGCCTGTCGCTTGCGACAAGCGCCGGGGCGCAGGATACCCTCTTTATCCATGTCCGCGGCGTCGATACGCTCTTCACCGAGCTGCACCGCGACGAGTCGCCCGTCTATCTCAAAAACAAGCCGTACCGCAATCCTTCGGTCCGCACGAACCTCTTCTATTGGGGCTCCGGCACGCCGAACCTCGGTTTTGAAGTTCCGGTAAGCGGACACTTTAGTGCGGGCGCGAACGTCGGCTTCAAGCCGTGGGACCGCTTCTTCAGCAACGATCCTAATCTGACCGCGCCGCGCCGCTGGCGCAACCTGGTGGTCTCCCCCGAGATCCGCTGGTATCCCGACACCGTGACGAACGGCCTCTTCGTGGCAGCCGACGGGCTGTATACCCACTACAACACCGGCAACGTCCGGTTCCCGCTGGGCCTGTACAAGAACGTCCGTGACGAATATGTGCAGGGCAATCTCTTTGGCGGCGGCCTCGCAGTGGGCTACACCTGGTGGCTGACCGGCAACCTGCGCCTCGAGGTTGAGGCGGGTGCGGCCTTCGGATGGTTCAGCCACGATACCTATTATATTAACGACCGTTGCCAGAACTGCATCGTCGACCACGAGAAAGGCACGGCCATCGNNAGCCGAAACGCGAACAGATCGAAGAGGTCATCGTCCACCCGGTCGACACAATCAAGCCCATCTTCCTGCAGCCGTACCTGCCGCTCGTGGATGAGTGGAAGGGCGTGGCCGGACAGCTCGAGAAGAATCACCCCGTGCTCCGTCCCAGCAGCGAATACAAGCCTTATTCGCCCGACATGATCCTCCGGAAGATGGACGATCCGCTCTATGTGCACTTCGTCCTCGACAAGATCGTCATCGAGCCGGACTATCGCAACAACCGCAGCGTCCTCGACCAGATCATCGACATCACGAGCCAGATCGTGGCCGACACCACCAGCACGGTGAGCTGCATCCAGATCATCGGCCTGGCGTCGATCGAAGGCAACGCCCGTCACAACCAGCAGTTGTCCGACGGCCGTGCCAAGGCTCTGCAGAAATATATCACCGACCGCGTGGCCGTCAGTCCTGACGTCTTCGAGAGTGTCAGCGGCGGCGAGGCATGGACCGAATTCCGCGACCAGGTCAACGACCTGATCCTCACCGGTGGCGGGGAAGGCCTTACCGTGGCGCAGCTCCAGCGCGTGCTCGATATCATCGACACGGAAGCCGACATCGCGAAACGCGAACGGCGCATCCGCAGCCTGGAAGGCGGCAGCGTCTACGAGAAGCTCCGCGGCCCGCTGCTGGCCGACCAGCGCAACTCCGGTTATATCCGCATCTATTACGACTACGTGCCCGACAACAACGCCCGTCAGATCAACGCGGCTATCGCCGCGCTCCGCGACGGACGTGCTGACGAGGCCCTCCGCCTGCTCGAACCCGTGAAGGACGATCCGCGTGCCGCGAACACGCTGGGTATCGCCCTCTGGGAGACCGGCCGGCAGGAGGAGGCCGTGGCCGTCCTCCGCGCCAGCGCCGCCTCCGGCGACGCTGCCGCCGCCCGCAACCTGAAAGAGATGGAGCGGGTCATCGAACACAACAGCCATGTCGGCGACATCATATATGAAATCAAATAACAATTAATCAATTAATAATTAACACATCCTTTTCTTAAAACGATGAAAAAGTTTTTATTTGTTCTGAGCGCAATCGCGCTGCTGGGATTGACCTCCTGCGTTGAGCAGATGGAGAACAATCCTAACTACAATCCGGAGACGAATGCGGTTTTAACCAACGTCGTATTCAATGTCTCAACAAGTAATACTCCGACGACGAAACAGACGTCAGCGGATACACAAGCCTCAACGTCGGAGACGTTCCGGGGTCTTACTGATGCAGTCCTTTTGTCATTCAAATTGGGTGTTTCTAATAATGGTGATTATGTAACGGCAGCTACCACGACTGCTGATAAGGCATATCATCTTGGTGACCTTATTGCGGCAGACGGTTTGCATCCTTCGAGCACTACCGTGAACGACCCGATTTCTCATAGAATTATTGAGCTGGCTCTTCCTCTCGAGACGAACGAGCTGATGTTTTGGGGAAAAGCTCCGATGACAACAACCGCTAATGCGCAAGGTTCTATAGATTTTAAGATTCCTTCGACCTCAGATAAGGATCTTTCCACGTTTGAGTTTTCTCTTAAACAGAGAATTCCTGGTGATGGCGACGAGCAGACTCGTTTTCTGCAGTATCAGGCTGCGCTTGCATATACTCTTAATTATATAATGGAGAGTTCTTTTAGCGGAGACATTGCTTATCCTGCCGGATCAACCGCACAGACTTTCAATGTAAAGTGGAGTGATTATGTTACTATCGAAGCTAATAGTATAACCGTAAAAACCACTTCACCTGTCGATGCTAATACCGCCATAAGTCCTTTGGGCGAAGTCCTGGGTGACGCTTACAAAGCAATTAATACTGTTAATCCAAATGAGGTTAGAGCTGGAAGTGCAGAGGCGATAAGGCGTATGATGCAGGATTTGTATCAGGTCGTTAAAAAGGTGGCTGATGCTACTCCTACGACTATGCCGGAAGCTGTGGCCGCCAATGTTGCCCAACAAATTGAATCGCGTATTGGAAATGCGTTCCAGGACCCTGGGACCGATTGTGCTTGGAAAACTGTTGCTAACTGGGCGTCCGGTACCGGATATACGGGTGGTACTTCTTTGATGACTACACCTTTTACGAATTTCCCGAAAGCACCTTTTGGTGTTCCGATGGGCAGTTGCGAACTTCAAGTCGCGTATACTACGGGTGCTAATCAGAAAGTTACCTGGAGTTATTTGCAAAATCTTAACGCTTCTGGCTTTGGTGGTGGCACCGCGAATCTTTTTAACTATATGTATCCTGCTGAACTTTGTTATTTCGGTAATAGTCCTATCCGTGTATCTGCTGATCCTCATGTTGCGAACGATTATCCGGATGGCGTTGCAAATTGGGATAATGATGCTTCATGGCTGGCAGGAGCAACGGGTACGAATTCCTCCGCATGGGAGAAGAGTTCTCACGTGCACTCTACGACGCGCAGTGTTGCCATGCAGGAGAACATTAATTATGGTACGGCTTTGTTAAAGAGCACAGTCACGTATGGCAATTCGGTCCTCAAAGATAATAATCATGCTATTCAGAAGCTTTCTATCCCTAATCTGCCTGATACCGATGAATTGGATAAGGAGATTACGGTAAGTGGAACTTCCTTTACTTTAGTGGGTGTTTTAATTGGCGGACAGGCCCAGACAATGGGTTGGAACTACATTAAGAAGTCCGGCAATTTTGATAAGATGATTTACGATTCAAACCTGCCGAGTACAGCTATTCCGGCTACTGTTGGCACTGAAAGTACGCCTAATTACACGCTTGTCTGGGATAACTATGATGAGAATAACGCTGGTTCCACCACCAAGCAGAGCGATGTCTATATTGCGCTTGAATTCGTTAATGGTACTGGTGAAGATTTCTGGGGGAATGCGAACATGGTTAGAAAAGGTGGTACGTTCTATCTGATTGGAAAACTTGATCCTGACGCTATCGCTGTTTCTGGAAAGACCACTGCAGAGATTGCTGCCGATCAGTCTTTGGGTATTACTTGGCCTGACCACTACGCTCTGCCGCCGCTCGATGCTAACGGGAATACTATCAAAGAGCGTCGTGTATTCATTCAGGATTACATGACAACAGCCAAATTTGTTATTGGTGAGAATTCGTTGAAGAGCGCTTACGTTACTGTTCCTGACTTAAGGTCTACCCAGATTTCTTTGGGTCTTAGTGTTGACTGCACTTGGCAGACCGGTCTTGTGTTCAACAACATTATCCTCGGCCAGTAACATTCGTAACTGACGAATCGATTGATGCGTAGAATTCTCCGACACACCTTGGCACTGATCGTCATTGGGGTTGTGGCCCTTACGGGTTGCAACCTCATCGACGAGGTGCTGGAGGTGTGCCAGGAGGAATTCTCGCTGATTTACCGCCTGCGCCTGATCACGAACGCGCAGCGCGAGATGGACGACAAGCTGGACGACCCGCGCGACTTGCCTTTGCGGCTGGCGCTTGAGGACCACTTGAAGGACATCTTTGCTGAATTCGCCCACGACATCGACCTGTCGTTCTATGCGACCGACAGCGTCGGGGCACGTCTGGAATACCGTTCGGCAATCATGGACGCGGGCCAGGCAACCTACGAGATCGCCCTTCCGGCCGCCGACTATTACCACCTGACCCTGGCCAACCTGGTGAACAACCCTGTCGTGCGGCTTGTGAACTCCGATTTGCGCGATCAGTCCTACCTCGACCAGAATGCCGAGGATATCGTGGACTCGCATACGACGGGTCTCTTTTCGGCACGCCTGCCCATGACGGTGCGGCGCAACGAAGACCAGACCTTCAACGTCAACCTTTATATGGCCAATGATGCAGCTGCGCTGATCGTCCATCGCGATAGCTGCGACTACAGGGCGATCCGCGCCGAACTCCACGACCTGGCCGACGGTTTCCACGTGCGTGACAGCATCTATGACTATGCCGCGCATACCGCCGTCCGCATGGACTTCGTGGATGCCGAGCCCTTCGTGGAAACCGCGCGGCAAATGCAACAGTCCAGCGGCACAAAGGCTGGCGATATCGATACGACGGACATCCCCCAGTGGACGCTGATGCCGGCCATGTTCTGCGGCGTCGGCTTCCCGAGCCTCGATGAAAGTCCTGCTACGGCAAGTGTCAAAGGGGCGATCTGGCGGGTGGCATTGTATGTAACCCTGCAGGACGGCACTATCACCCAGAATATCATATCACTGGGCGAGCCGCTTCCGGCAGGATATTTGAAGATTATCCGTGGCTGGCTAACCGGACAAGGCGCATTCATCCCCGGACCTCCGCCCGGTCCCGGCCCCGGTCCTGGTCCCGGCCCTGGCCCAGGTCCTGGTCCTGGACCCGGTCCCGAACCGACAGACGAAATGGTGGTTGGCGTCAGCGTAACGCTCAACTGGCAAGAGGGGATGCATTTTAATCCGGAGCTTTAATGACGAGATTGTACGACATGTTGATATTCAGGCTGTTGCTGGTGCTCGTAGCACTGGTGACGGTTGTGTCGTGCAGTGTCGATCTCAGCGGCGGCAACGACAATGACGCCGATCCGGTGGCCGACGGCAGCATGCTGTTATCTTTTGCTGTTCCCAATACGGCTGATGCGAGAACCAAGAGCATTGATGCCATCACACAAGTCGAAGGAGAAGCCTATTTTCACGGGATGCAGGGTATCCGGCTGCTTCCGTTCAGCGTGAAACGCAAGATCGAATCGTCCGATTCCCGCAACGGGGCTATTCCTCAAGCGGATGCCCTGGGCCAGGATACCCATCAGGCCCAGAACTACGCCTTCGTGTATCCCAACTTCCCGTTCGTACCCATCGGAACCTCCTCTTTCCTTTTCTATGGCTATGCGGCTGACAATACGGGTGCTGGCAGCGATGTCAATTCTGTGGCCTTTAAGCTGCTAAACGGTTCGCTGATTGCCGAAGGTCTTGACAGCCGGAATCCCGCCGGCATCACCTTTTCGCCGGAACAGATCTGGACCAGCAGCGAAAACTATCCGTCTGAATCCGACGCCATCGCTAACTATCTGACGCAGATAGCTAATACGAGTTATACACAAACGTATTATCGTCAGGCAATTACAGGAGGTATTGACTTAACTCCGAGGACCATGTCCATCGCCTGGAACTGGACCAGTGATAGTCCGGACGGCGGTCTCTTGTCTATATTCAACCGATTTATTAATCGTAACGGGAACAGCTATTCCTTGATTGGTATTTCCGGCCGACAGGCAGCGGCCCTCCTGACAGATCTTTATCAGATCATGAAGGACCGGCCCAATTCGCAGAGCACAACGCAGTATAAGGACAGCAACGGCCGCCTTTGCTATACCCAGCCAGACGACTATGAAAACCATCCGCTGACTTGCGCCGTCATTCATGACAATCTGCGGAATGCAATTATTGATAAAATAGAAGGGTTAGCGAATAACAATGTAATCCAGATTTCCTCTACGACGAGCGGAGGACACACGACCTATACGATTACGTTCAACGGCAATCTTCAGGACTGCCCTCGTAACCACGGCCTGCCCGACGGGACGCTGGGCGTCCGCTGGGATCCCGATCACACCCAGTTCGATATCGTGGCTCAAGGCACGAAACAGGCCATTCGCAGGTATTGCTACCCGCCGCGCCTTTGGTATTACGCCAACAGCCAGATACAGACATCCAGCACATCTGACAACCTCGACCAGTATCCGACGCAGGCCAGCCGCTACAACCGCTGGACCGAAATCCTTTCGCACTATACCAGCGGACCGACCGTCCAGCAGGAGACGCAGGCCGTCGCCCTCATCGACCCCGTGCAATATGGCGTGGCGCTACTCTCCCTGACTTTGAACCAAACCGCAGCCACGCTGCCTGACGCTGCCGGCGATGCAGTGACTGTCGGTTCCAGTTCCTTCCCGCTGACGGGTCTTTTCGTAGCTGGACAGCGGCCGCAGAACTTTGCCTTCACGCCGATTCAGCCGGGACAAAACGAGGATAACGAGCACGTGTCCTACGACCGGTATCCGGGCAATTCTACCATTTACCTCAATGAAGGCAGCGGAACCACCGGTCCGGTCCGGACCCTCGTGCTCCAGACCCTTCCTGGCGAAGACATCTACATCGCCGTGGAGTTCGAAAACAACAGTGGCGTTGCTTTCCAGGGCCTGGACGGCGTCGTGATTCCCGGCGGCCGCTTCTACCTCACCGGCCAGTTGGTTTTTGCGTCTGGATCCTCGCTGAGCGGCAGCTTCAACAGTGTTTTTCAACAGGATCACGTGACCAGTGCAACGCTCACCGTCAGCAGCCTGGCTAACGCTCGCAACGTTATTCCGAACCTAGAAGTCCCTCAAATGGACCTCGGCGTTCAGGTTACCATTAACTGGAAACAGTCAACCACTGCCCACGTGCCATTATATTAGAGAAGTGTACCCATGAGAAGGATTCGTCATAGCATGCTCGCTTGCCTCGCCCTGCTGCTCGCAGGTGCGGCGGTCCTTTCGTGTACCTTCCGCGACATCGAAGAAAACGTGCCGATGCTCAACCTCTGGGTCTATGTGGAACAGCCGGTGCTAACCAAAGTATATGAAGGTGACATCGCCGCCATCTCCGCCGCTGAAACCAAAATCAACACACTCCAGATATGGGTGTTCCGCCAGTCGGATAAACAGCTCATCACCTATATGACACCACCCGTCGGCAATTTGGCCGGTGGTAGTGAAGAGCGCTATTCCACTCCTATCAGCCCGACCTTCGCTGCGCAGGCGGAAGCGGCTGCTGCGACCGGCGGCCTCCCGGTTGACGTCTTCGTGCTGGCCAATGCTGCCAGCGTCGGCCTCAACTACGACCGCAATACGACATATACTACCTTGCTGAATTCCGCGATGATTTCGGGAGAGTGGTTCGGTACGAGTTCACCTATGACCGCCTCGACAATTGAAAGCGCCGGTCTCCCGATGTCCTGCGTCTCCACAACTGTGAAGATGGCGGGCTCCGGCCTTTCCTTCACCATTCCCACTGTCACTTTGACTCGCGCCGTATCGAAGTTGCGCTTCATCATGTGCCAGCAGATGCCCGGCATCGACGACTTCGAGCTCACCGGCCTTTATCTCGACAGCGGAATGATTCCGGAGCAGGAGTACGTTTTCAACGACCGACCGACGGGACAGGAACAGGAATACAGGACGGGAAGCACGTATGTCAACAGCGATACGTCATTCCCGGTGCCGGCGAATTTCGAACTCCCCAAATGTCTGGACTATACGGCTTATTTATTTGATCGGACCACAATGCAGGCCCAGCAATATGAGAACCTGATCAACCAGCACTTGACCGGTAATTCTCCCGAACTGGCACAGATCGGTCCGTTCTACCTGCGCGAGAGCGGCCAGAAGATTACGGGCCGAATCACATATACTTATACGGTCGAAGGCGTCGCACGTAACCGTACTGCTACGTTCACCCTGGACGCAACCGGCGATTTCGCCCGCAATCACAGTTGGATCATCTATGCCTACTTCATCGGCCAGCGGCTCGTCGTCCAGCCGACACTCATCCCGTGGATTGCCGGAAACGAACGTCTCGTTCACTCCACGCAGGGCATGACGGACTTGAAATACGAGAAGCCCTGGCTGCGCTACGACATC
>LUZE01000159.1 GCA_001602845.1 Bacteroidales bacterium Bact_13
ACACGCGCAACCCGCGCTCGACCGTCGGCACGACCACCGAGATCTACGACCACCTGCGCCTGCTCTTCGCCCGCATCGGCAAGACCTATTCGCCCGTCTCGGGCCGCGAAGTCCGCTGCGACACCGCCAAAAGCGTCGCGGATTACATCGCGGGGCTGGAAGCCGGGGCGACCGTGATCATCCTCGCGGACATCCGCTGGCAGGAGGAAGGCAAGATCGAGAAACTCCTGAACCTCAAGGAGGAAGGCTTCACGCGCCTGGCCACGCGCACGGGCCGGATCGCCAAGATGGAAGAGGCGCTGCAGCACATCGGCGACTTCGGGGACGAATGGCTCCTGCTGGTCGACCGCCTCGCGGCCGGCAGCGACGAGGACACGGTCAGCCGCGTGCTCGACTCCGCCCAGACCGCCTTTGCGAAGGGCGGCGGCTACCTCTGCGTGTGGGAAGAATCGACCGGCACGCGCAACTTCTCGAACCTGTTCGAAGCCGACGGCATCCGCTTCGAGGAGCCGACGGAGCACCTGTTCAGCTACAACAGCCCGCTGGGCGCATGCCCGGTATGCGGGGGCTACGGCAAGACCATCGGCATCGACGAGGCGCTCGTCATTCCCGACCCCACGCTGAGCGTCTACCAGGGCGCCGTGGCGCCGTGGCGGGGCGAGCTGATGAAACAGCTCAACGACGAGGTGGTGATGAACGCCTACAAGTGCGACTTCCCCATCCACAAACCCTACATCGAGCTGAGCGAAGAGCAGAAGAAGATGCTCTGGGACGGCACGGAATTCTTCCACGGCATCAATCCCTTCTTCAAATGGGTGGAGAGCCAGCGCTACAAGATCCAATACAAGTACATGCTCAGCCGCTACTCGGGCAAGACCACCTGCCACGCGTGCGGCGGCTCCCGGCTGCGGCCTGAAGCCCTCTACGTGAAGATCGGGGGCAAGAACATCCATGAGCTGATGACCCTGCCGATCGGCGAGTTGTCCGCCTTCTTCGACGGCCTGGAACTCGATGCGTACGACCGTGCCGTGGCCGAGCGCCCGCTGCGCGAGATCCGCTCCCGGCTGCACTACATCTGCGAGGTGGGGCTCTCCTACCTCACGCTGAGCCGCGCCTCGAACACCCTGAGTGGCGGCGAGAGCCAGCGCATCAACCTGGTCAGCTCGCTGGGCAACAACCTGGTGGGCTCGATGTACATCCTCGACGAGCCGAGCATCGGCCTGCACGAGCGCGACACGCAGCGCCTGATCGGCGTGCTCAAGCGCCTCCGCGACCTGGGCAACACCGTGATCGTCGTGGAACACGACCGCCACATCATCGAGGCGGCCGACCAGCTCATCGACATCGGCCCCTATGCCGGCGTGAACGGCGGCCGCGTGGTGTTCCAGGGCAGCATCGCCGACGGCATCCGCGACGGCGTCAAGACCCTGACGCTCGACTACCTGTCGGGTGCGCGCCGGATCCCCGTCCCCGCGAAAAAGCGCAGCTGGAAGTACGCCGTGGAAGTGGCCGGCGCCCGCGAGAACAACCTCAAGGATATCGACGTCCGCTTCCCACTCCGCTGCCTGACCGTCGTGACGGGCGTGAGCGGCAGCGGCAAGAGCTCGCTGGTGGGCGACATCCTCTACCCCGCCCTGTACCGCCACATCAACCAGATCGGCAGCAAGCCGGGCATCTTCAAGGAACTGCGCGGCGACCTGAACAAGGTCGCGTCGGTCGAATACATCGACCAGAACCCCATCGGCAAGAGCACCCGCTCGAACCCCGTCACCTACCTGAAGGTGTACGACGACATCCGCCGCCTCTTCTCGGAGCAGCCCTACGCGAAGATGAACGGCTACGGCCACTCCCATTTCTCGTTCAACATCGACGGCGGACGCTGCCCCGAATGCCTCGGCGAAGGCGTGATCCACATCCCGATGCAGTTCATGGCCGACGTGGAGATGGTGTGCGAGGCCTGCGGCGGCAAACGTTTCCAGAGCGACATCCTGGAGGTCAAATACCAGGGAAAGAACATCAGCGACGTGCTGGACATGAGCGTGGAGGAGGCCATCGCCTTCTTCGGCTCGCAGCCCGACCCGCTGGCACGCCGTATCGCGGAACGGCTCCAGCCGCTGGTCGACGTGGGCCTGTCCTACGTGCAGCTGGGCCAGCACAGCAGCTCGCTCAGCGGCGGCGAGAGCCAGCGCATCAAGCTGGCCTCGTTCCTGGGCAAGGATTTCGATGCCAAGGGCTCGATCCTCTTCGTGTTCGACGAGCCCACCACGGGCCTGCATTTCCACGACATCGAGAAGCTGCTCGGCGCGTTCAACGCACTGGTCGACCGGGGCCACTCCATCGTGGTGGTGGAGCACAACCTCGACGTGATCCGGGCGGCCGACTGGGTGATCGACCTGGGCCCGGACGCGGGTGTCGACGGCGGCCGCGTCGTATTTGAAGGAACCCCCGAAGCGCTGGCGAAGGCCGACACGTGGACGGGCCGCGCACTGCGTGACGAAATGAAACCGATTGATTCATGAAGATACTGAAACACCTGGCTCCGGTTGCCCTCCTGGCAGCCATCCTGCTGGCCGTTCCGGCCACGGCGCAGGAGCTGCGCCACAACGCCCAATATCCCGACGACCCGGCTTTCCAGCCCGTCCCGGATTCTCTCAAGGGCCTGATCATCAAGGGGGAATGGAACAATTCGACAATCTATCCGGAAACGAGGCGGGAGTGGCAGGTCTATGTGCCGGTGCAGTATGACGGCACGACGCCCGCCTGCCTGCTGGTGGGCCTGGACGGCATCCTGTTCAATGCCACGACGGTCCTCGACAACCTGATCGCCAGCGGCGAAATGCCGGTGACCATCGGCGTGTTCGTCCAGCCCGGCGTCTCGTACGATGCCGAGGGCAACGTGCTGCGCTACAACCGCAGCAACGAATTCGACCGCACCAACGGAACCTTCGCCCGCTTTCTGGAAGAAGAAATCCTGCCGATGGTCGAGGGACTTGTCACGCCGGACGGCCGGGCCATCCGGCTCTCGCACAATCCGGACGACCGGGCCATCACCGGTGCCAGCAGCAGCGGCATCTGCGCCTTCACGGCGGCCTGGGAACGCCCGGACCTGTTCCACCGCGTCTACAGTTCCGTGGGCACGTATGTGGCCATGCGCGGCGGCAACGATTACCCCGCCTACATCCGCAAATGCGAGCCCAAGCCTATCCGCATCTTCCTGCAGGACGGGATGAAGGACGCCTGGAATCCCCTCTTCGGGGAATGGTGGGAGCAGAACCTGCTGATGGAGTCGGCCCTCGACTTCGCGGGCTACGAGGAGATCGCGCACTGGGACCGCGGCGGCCACAGCATCTGGCACGGCACGAAGATGTTCCCCGACGCCATGCGGTGGCTCTGGAAAGGCTGGCCCGCCCCTGTGAAGGCGGGCGATTCGCGCAACGACATGCTGCAGTCGCTGCTCGGCACGGGAAAAGACCGGGAGCCCGGCTGGGAGCTGCTGGCCCCGGAAGAAGTACCGTCCGCCGTACGCAAACGGCTCGGGAATCCCGTGACCACGCTGCTCTACCCGACGGGAAAGCTGGAAATTTCCGCCGAAGCGAATTCCAACTGGCTGTGCTCCAGCATTGTCACTACCAAAGGCGACCGCACCGCCCGCGAGCAGTTCTACTGGCTCCACAATCCTGAAAACCACAACCTCGACGGAGCCATCGCCCGGGACCTGGCCTTCGACACACTGGGCAACCTCTACGTGGCCACGCCCTTCGGCATCCAGGTCTGCGACCAGAACGGGCGCGTCCGGGCCATCCTCGGCCTCCCCACCAACAATGTCAGCGCCCTCTGCTTCCATGGCAACAAGCTCTATGTCAGGTGCAAAGGCATGACTTTCGTCCGCACCCTCAAGCACACCGGCTGGAACCCCGAAGACGGTTTCATCACGCCGCCTTCACAAGGGCAGGGATAATACAAAGGGCACGCAATCTTTTGCCCCTTTCTGCATCATATATTATATGACCCCATCCGAATCCTTTTTCAGATATTTGGCATGCCTGCTGCTCTCCGCCCTGTGTCTGGCGCATGCCGGTGCACAGGTCTTCAGCGGACTGCAGGCCCAACGTTATACTTTCCCCTTCGAGGGAACACCGTACTGGTCAGAGGACGGCTTCCAGACGGGGACCCTGCGTTACAATGGCAACACATACAAGGTTGTAAGCGTGGCCATCAATGCTCATCTCAATTGCCTCGAGCTCCGCGACCCGGAGAACGGGCTCATTTACTTGCCAGACCCCGCAAAGGTGGAAGAACTCCGTATCGGGGACGCATCCTTCCGCTACTTTTTCGCGAAGGACCGGTTGCAGGAAGGCTGGTACCAGATTCTATATGAAAGGGATATCGCCCTTTACCGGCGGGTGGACAGGGTGCTTCAACACGTCACCGACCGCGAGATACCCGATTTCTTCAGCATGAAGGATTCCTATTGGTGCATAGACGCCGACGGAAAAGTAAAACGGATTTCCCGACAACGTGCGGAGCGCATGATACAAAAAGAGAGGGAAACCGTCCACCCGACACAGGTCCCTCCCTTCAAGCCCACCCTGCAAAAACCGGCGCCTGCTGCAGCGGCATCCCAGTTTGCCATCGGCTGGTTTGACGACCAATCACACACGCCCCCCCGGACGCAGGAAGACACCACCCGAGCCACCGTCACTTACCAGAACAAAATTTATGAAGTCGGAACATCTGTCAAAGGCCGCACCCGGGCTACCATCAGCGGTGTCATCACCGACTTGAAGAGCGGAAAACCGCTTGAAGGCATCGCTGTTCACGATTCAACCAAAACATGGTGGACAGTCACCGGCAAGGATGGCCGCTATTCCCTCACCCTGCCGACAGGCCGGCACCTGCTACACTTCGGCGGCAACCTCACTTGGCAGGATGCTGACATAGAAATTGTACTCTACGGAACGGGTGGCCTTGACATCGCTTTGGCTGAAAACGCCATCGACCTGGAAGGCGCACATATCTCGGCCGAAAGCGTCCAACAGCACCGTACAGCCTATATCGGCATCGAAAAGATCCAGCTTGACCGAATCAAGCACATTCCCGTGGCCTTCGGCGAAGCCGACCTGATCAAGGCCATCCTCACGATGCCTGGCGTTCAGACGGTCGGCGAAGCATCTTCGGGCTACAACGTCCGCGGCGGGTCGGTCGACCAAAACCTCGTGCTGTTCAACGGCGGAACCGTCTACAACCCCAACCACCTGTTCGGCATCTTCTCATCGTTCAACGCCGACGCCGTCCGTGAGGCCGAACTCTACAAAAGCTCCATCCCCGCCGAATTTGGCGGACGCATCTCCTCTGTCCTCGATATCCGGTCACGCGAAGGCAATACAGAACGCGTGAAAGCCAACCTGGGCATCGGCCTGCTCACCAGTCACGCCTGCATAGACGGGCCGATCGGCAGCGAAAACACCACATTCCTGCTGGCCGGACGGACCACCTACTCCAACTGGATTCTCAACCTCATCCCGCAAGAAAGCTACTATCACGGCAGCCGGGCCAGCTTTCAGGATTTCAACGCCAGCCTGACGCACCGCTTCGGCGAGAAGGACAAGCTTACCGTATCGGGATATGGAGCGCTGGACCGCTTCTCCTTTGGCGTTGACACGAGTTTCCGCTACGGAAACCTCAATGTCTCTGCCACATGGCAACACCAGCAGGAAGACGGAGGATCCTTTGAAATGCAGTGCGGCTACGACCGGTTCGCCAACAGCACCCACAGTATGCTTGAGGGAGACCATACGGATTATCAGTTGCACACCGTCATCAACCAGGGCTTCGTCCGCATGAAGGCTACGCGACGATTGGGCGAGACGAATACGCTGACATGGGGCATCGGCGCCACTTATTACGCGCTGAATCCCGGGCACATGTTCCCGGCCAGCGATACATCGCTCATCGCCGACCGGCGACTGCCCCTCCAGCAGGCCCTGGAGCCAGCTGTCTTCGTCAGCGACCAATGGGACGTCAGTGACAGATTCACGCTCAATGGCGGCTTGCGTTTAGGTGCTTTCTGGTCGCTGACCCATATGGCATTCTACGCAATGCCTGAAATCCGCATTTCAGCCCGCTATTCCATTCGCGAGAACCTCACCCTCAAGGCCGGCATCAACACGATGCGGCAAAACATCCATCTGATCACGAACACCTCGTCCATCTCTCCGATGGACACATGGACACTGGTCACCGACCGCATTCGCCCGCAAGACGGTTACCAGGCCGCCACGGGCATTTACTGGACGGTTGGACGACAGAAGAAAAGCGTTGACCTTTCAGTTGAAGCCTACTGGAAACAATCCTGGCACAATCTCGACTATATTTCCGGCGCCAGCCTGGCAATGAATGATCATCTGGCTGACGACCTGTTGGAAGTCCTGGGGCGATCGTATGGCGTGGAGCTGATGGCCCGAAAAACAAAGGGCAGCCTCAACGGCTGGGTCTCCTATGTCTATTCCCGCGCATGGTACCAGGAAAGCAAGGATTACGGGAAATACTCCATCAACAACGGAGCCGCCTATCGGGCCCCGCACGACAAGCCACACAACCTGAAACTGGTGGCCAACTACGAGTTCACGCACCGATATAGCGTATCTGTCAACCTCGACTGGTCGACCGGCCGGCCTGTGACCATTCCCATCGGAACCTACGTCTACGGCGGAAAGACCCGCCTGGCCTACTCAAACCGCAACGGGCACCGCATCCCCGACTACTTCCGCATCGACGCTGCGTTCAATATCGAACCCAGCCACTATCTCAAGAAGCTGACGCACATGTCTTTCACCATCGGCTGCTACAACGTGACCGGACGCAAGAACGCCTATTCCGTATTCTACACCGTCCAGGGCAATCAGGCCGTCGGGCAGATGCTCTCGGTCTTCGCCACCCAGATTCCCTATCTCACCCTTAACTTGAAGTTCTGATGAAAAGACGCAATTTACTCCTGATTCTCTTGCTGTCGGTCACCGTCGCCTCGTGCATCTACCCGTATGAGGCGACGTTCGAGGGTGCCGAGCCGCGGCTTGTCATCGAGGCCGATATCCTGGCAGGAGGGACGACGGTGGTCAAGCTGTCGCAGATCAGCCTCTTTTCCGACATCGGAAAGGACATATCCACAGAACTCGGATCCTTCGACGTCCGGCTCGAGGTAGAGGGCGGCGAGACCATATCGGGATCCCCTTATGTCCCCTGGTATGTTTCCGGGACGCTCACGGGACAGTACCGGTTCGATTGCTCTGCCATCCGCGCCGGAGACCGCTGCCGGATCAAGGTCCATGATGACGAAAGGAACCGGGACTACGAGAGCGACTGGGTGAAAGTGCTTGAGCCGCCCGTCATCGACAACCTGGACTACGTCAAGAACGAAGCTGATGGCAATCTCGAGCTGCGGGTCAGCTTCCATAATATTGATGACAGCCGCTATTACCTCATCTCGTCTGAAGAACTGTGGGAATACCACTCTCAGGCAAAGGCTTACTGGATCTATCACCATGACGGTGATTCCATCGAATACTCTCCCGAACCTGTCAACTATTATTGCTGGCGTTACGACGGAACCACCGTGTCGGAGACACTCGATTTGTCAGCCAGTACGGAAGCTAGAAGCGACAACTTTGTGTACCGGCGCATTCCCCGCGGAGACGAACGGCTTCAGGTGATGTACCGGTCCGTCATCTATCTGGCCACCATTCCCAAGGACAGTTACGAGTACTGGGCGAACCTCGACCGGATTTCGTCCGCCGGTGGCGACCTGTTCACCCCGATCCCGAGCGAACGGCCCGGCAACATACATAGCGTTACCGACCGCAACGAGCAGGTACTCGGCCTGGTGACGGCTTCAACCGTAGCGATTGACACACTCTATTACGACAACGACAAGGAGTTTTTTTACCGGTATGAAGGTGGGACCGTGAACATAGAAGAGAACTTGCCCCGATCCTGGGCAAAGGACCTCAAGTTGATGAAAGAACTCGGGCTCGACAGGATTTGGACCATCTATCAGCCTTTTATCGAGGAGCCCTCTGATTTCAACCCTTACGGGAAGACCTGGATGGAAAAATACCCGAGATGGTCCCTCGTTGAGAAAAGATGCGTGGACTGCAGGTTGAACGGTGGATCACGGCGTAAACCCGATGGCTGGCCCAACGACCACCCCGGTATCTCCGGTAGCGTCATCTATCCCCCTTACATCTGATGATCATGAAGAAAACTGCGATAATCCTGTTTCTGCTGCTGTCCGGATGCCTGTGCGCTTCAGCGCAGGAATCCTGCCACATCACGGCCGACCGGGCGCACTACCGCGCCGGAGAACGGCTGTTCTGCGCCGTCACAGCCCGTGCGGATGACGGATCCATTTCCGCATCCAGCGGCATTGCGTATGTCGGGCTCTATTCCCCAGAAGGGCTGGCGGCGAGTGGCAAGGTCGAACTGATTGACGGTCGCGGCGGCGGAGAGATCGTGCTACCGAAAAGCCTGGCTACCGGCAACTATCTGCTTCTCGCATGGACCTGCGCTGGCGGGCGCTGCGGCAAAACCTCCGTCATCTCCATCTATAATCCGCACACGACAGCCCGTGTGGGAGAAGTGATTGTTTCAGAGACGATTCCTTCACCCGACCAAGCGGCGCCTTCACGCCGGAGTGCAACAATCCAGCTCGACGAACGGGCGACGGTCAGCGTGTCTTTGGTTCGCGACTGCGGCCTGCCCCGCCACACTCCCGTGGAAGGCGTCCGGATGGCGGAACCCGGCTCGCCCGAACCGGATGGCGAAATCATTAGCGTCCGCATCGGCGGCACGGAGAACTACCAAGGCCTGGAAGCCTTCCTGGCCGTCCCCGGCTCGGACCAGCTCTATCCGGCGCCCATCGAGAAGGACGGCCTCGTCCGTTTCCACACCGAAAATATCCGTGGCCATAAGGATGTGGCCTTCGTCATCGGCAAAGATGATGTAGTAGGCAATTACACGCTTTCCCTGCTCCCGCCCTTCCCTGAAAGGGTTGACCTTCCCGTCCCGTCCCTTACGCTTACGCCTTCAATGAAGGAAGCGATCGCCACGTTGGGAAACGTCCATCTCGATACGCTGGACATCCGCTTTCCCGAACGCAAGCCCGCATCGCTTTACGCAGATCCGGCTACCCGATACGCCTATATCCTCGACGACTATACACGTTTCCCTACGATGCGCGAGACGCTCATCGAATTCGTCTACGACATACGTGCCCGGAAGGAAGACGGCAAGATAAGGCTCAGCGTCCACTACCGCGAAGACGTGAACGGATACTACAGGTTCGACAAGGATCGTGCGTTGGTGATGCTCGATGGCGTTCCCATCTTTAACCACCAGCTGATCTACGACTACGATCCGGCACTCGTGGAGCGCATCGACGTCTACCGGGGCGTCTATTTCATGGGTAACAATTATTTCCGCGGTCTGGCCAATTTCGTGACCTTTGAGAAGTCCCTGCCCGGTTTCCGATTCGGAGACGACGTGAAGATCCTTGAACTGGACGGCGTATCTCCCGTCCACGCCTACGCGGGCGGCCACGAGACACTTTACTGGAACCCGCTCTTGACGCTGGAGGCCGGACAGCCGCTGGAAATTACCCCGCCTGCCGGGGCGGAAGGCCGGTTCATCCTCACCATCGATGGATTCACGGATTCCGGAAAACCGGTACACGAACAGTTCTTCCTGTCAAAATAACTCGTATCTTTGCGCTTTGCAAAAAAACGCCTATGGACGTACTGGATATCTTGCTGGATGCATTGCGGGCGGCGATCCTGATCACCGGGATGGTCGTCATGATGATGATGATGATCGAGAGCCTGAACATCAGTTCGGGCGGGCGTTTCTTTGAGCGGCTTCGCGGCTCGAAGTTCGGGCAGATCGTCGTGTCGGCGCTGCTGGGCTGGATTCCCGGCTGCATGGGCGGCTTCGCCTCGGTGTCGCTGTTCTCGCACGGGATGATCAGTTTCGGGGCGCTGGTGGCGATGCTCATCGCCACGTCGGGCGACGAGTCGTTCGTGATGTTCGCCCTCTTCCCGGGCAAGGCGCTCTGGATTTCACTGATTATCCTGGCCATAGGTATCGTGACGGGCGTACTGATCGACTACGTGGGCCCGAAGCTCGGGCTGAAGCCCTACACGCTGAAGACATGCGAAGAGATGCATCTGCACGAAGAAGACGTTCACGACAAGCATGCCCACAAAGACGAGACGCACGCCGGCCAGAAGAAACGCACTTTCACCTGGCGGCGCGCCGTCCTGTTCGCTGGCATCGCCCTGTATATCGGGGCATTGGCCTTCGGCCTGCTGGAGCATGAGCACGAAGGCGCGGCAGAGCCGCACGATGAGCATGGCTTCAACCTGCTCAGCGAAGACTGGATGAACATGCTGTTCGCCGCCGTGAGCCTCATCATGCTGGGGGTGGCAGCTTTTGGGTCAGACCATTTCGTGGAAGGACACCTGTGGCATCATGTCATCGTCCGGCACGTGCCCAAGATCTTCGCCTGGACTTTCGGTGTGCTCGTTGCGCTGGGGTTCATCATGGAATGGGTCGACGTCAGCACGTGGATCAGCGCCAACGTTCCGCTGATGATCGTGCTGGCCACGCTCATCGGCATTATCCCCGAATCGGGGCCGCACCTGATCTTCGTCACGCTGTTCGCGGCGGGGGTCATCCCGGCGCCCGTCCTGATCGCCAGCTGCATCTCGCAGGACGGCCATGCCTCCCTGCCCCTGCTCGCCGAATCGAAACGGGCGTTCCTCCGCGCCAAGCTCATCAACTGCGTCGTGGCCCTGATCGTGGGCTTCGGCGCCCTCTGGTTGTTCCATTAAACACACTTCCATGTCCGATACCAAGCTCAATCCCCCGCTCGCCGCACTGGTCCGCACCTTTCTCAAACCCACGGTTTATTATCTGGACCCTTCTCACAAGGACGAAATCCTGGCCGAGCCTTCCATCATCGTGTGCAACCACACCGGGCACCTCGACGGCCCCGTCATCAACACGGCGCTCTACAAGCACAAGCTGCACACGCTGGCGGCCAAGGACCGCTTCGAGCAGCGGGGATTCGGCTTCTTTTTGCGGCATACGGGCTGCATACCGATCGACCGGGAGCACGCCGACACCTCGTGGATACGCACGGCCCTGAAGATTCTCAAAGTGGACCGGGAACACATCGTCATCTATCCGGAAGGCCGGCACGGGGAGCACCGCAAGCAGCTTCCCTTCCACTCCGGCGTGATGATGCTCACCGCACTCGCCCAGGTGCCCGTCGTGCTGATCTACCAGGACGGTCCCGTGAAATGGTTCCGCCGCAACAAGTTGATCATCGCCCCTCCCTACCGTCTCACGCCGCCCGAAAATGCAATCAGCGCCGACTACGTTGAAGAGCAGACAGCGCTTTTGCAGCAGAAAATGAAGGACCTGATGGACGCCTTCATCGAGATGGAAGGGTAATCAGAACACATCGCCCAGGCGGATGAAAATGGTATGGGGAATATCGTCGAAGCCATGCCGGCTTCCCTTCGCGGGTATGGTCAGGGCCCGCTCATACCCCACTTTCAGGGATATATGGTTGAACACAATCATCTGGATTCCAACCTGCCATCCGACAGAGTATGGCTTGGCATACATAGCCCCGTCGGAGACCTTGATGCCGAAATACGGGCCGGCCAGGGCAGAAAGGGAAAAGCCGGAGTCAGTATCGATGAAACGGTATGCCGCATTCGCTTCGAGCTGGGCATAATTGGTGATGTATTGTCCCCCTTTCGTGTTCAGGCCGGCGCCCAGGGTTAAATCCCATTTCGGGACCATCCATGTATAGTCCAGGCCGAAATTGGAAAAATGGCATTCGGCATTTTTGAAGCCCGATTGGTGACCTGTCTCATCGGATATCGCTACTCCATACCATAACGTCCAGCGCTGCGCATTCGCCGACAATGCAAGACAAAGCATGACAAACAGTATAACGCCCTTTTTCATATCTTTTTCCTTTTAAAAAGCATCACCTATCCGGATGAAGAGGGAATGCGGAATTCTATCTGATGATTGCGCGTATCCTTTTATGGGTGAATTAAATGCCCGTTCATACCCGACCTTCAAGGATAATCGCTTGAAAAAAATCATCTGGATACCGGCCTGCCAGCCGACAGAGCATGACTGGAATTTAATGCCCGGAACCCAGTTCCTGCTGTTGTCCGCTATTTTGACGCCGAAATACGGGCCGGTCAAAGCAGAAAGGGAAAAGCCGGAGTCGGTATTGATGAACCGGTATGCCGCATTCCCTTCGAGTTGCGCATAATTGATTTGGTATGCGTGCCCTTTTGTATTCAAGCCGGCACCCAGGGTAAAATCCCAGTTCGAGACCATGAACGCATAGTCCACGCCACAATTCGAAAAATGCAATTTGGGATTATAGCTGTTCGACGAGTTTCTGATCTCGTCCGAAATAGATACGCCGTACCATATCGTCCAGCGCTGTGCACCCGCCGACAACGCAAGGCTTAATCCCAACAAAAATAATATTACTTTTTTCATAGACTCAGTTGTGAGAAACACACTTATTAGATGCAAAAAGGCGATAAAATGTTGCGTCCCCGAGGGGATTTATCCCATTGGCTGGCCACAGAATGGATAATCAGCATATACGGTTCATCCTGTGGCCAGGTTTTGTTTGTCCCTTTATTAGAACTCATATCCTAATTTTATTCCGATAAAAGCTCCCCATGCTTTTTCATTGTTCACAGAATCAACGCACATAAAACCAGATTTCACCATCGGCCCAACAATTAGTTGAGTACGGTTCCCGAATCGGTGAAATAATCCCATCGATATCGAAACCAAAGGAACCGCTCCCATCATCAAACAACCGACGCCTCCTTGTCCTGAAAGATAGCCCCCGGTATTCACCCCTTTGCCAAACGGAATCATCCCACGCAATAAAACTTGAGCAGAGAGTCCAAAATCAAAACCAGCACATAAGCCGGCAGATAAATAGTCTCCGATATGCCATCCTCTGGTATAAAGAACGCTAAAATCGGGTGTAGCAGAACCGCCTAAAGCAGAACCAACGCCTATGGTTGCAGATACTTCATTAAAACCCCGTATGTTCGTATTCTGTGCTGACAGATTAAACTGGATACAGAGTAATGCAATGAAAGATACTACTGTAGCATTGATGTTCATATGCTTAATCTGGATAAAAGCTTTCATGGATTATTAGATTTATTAATAATTTTCAATAGTCGACTATTGCCTCTCATACTCTAGCGTCAATACCTGAGAGTTATCATCATTGGGAATATATTCCTTGAGCGTCAGTTTGTTTTTTGTTACTTCAATGACTTCGAAAACGGAGACATACCCCAGTATGCCGTCGTAACGGTACACTGCATACGCAAGGACATTGTCCTTATAAAGCCACTTGCCCGTTTCCTGAAATGTATCATATGCATCTTGAATTGTAAGAATTGCTTGTACTGTCTTTATGAAGTCACCCCCTTTGATAAGGTTCAATCCATATTCAGAATATGTGTCCTGATCATATTCAAGCCATTCCCCTCCATGTTTGTAACGCATATGACCCGTTTTGAACGTCCAATTTTGACAAATGTCTTTCTCGCTGAACTTATTGTCCCCGGACTGATAATCCCCTTTCCAATCCTCAATCGCCCTTATCAATATATGATTGTCCGTGTCTCCAATAGACAGGTCCACGCAGGAATTAGCTACGATTAACAGGAGACCCTGAATGATAAGAAATGTGATAATCTTTTTCATCGCTATTTGAGTGTTTATGTAATAAATGACAAAAAGCTATTTCCTTGCGTTGATATTATTTTGAAATAAAATGACGCAAGGAAACAGGCGTTCTGCATTTATAGAGCGAGAAATGCCAGAAGAATGAGTTACCTTTGATGAATGGTTCCTGCGACTGGGGATAAGGAAAAAGAGTTGGTTTTGGCGCTGCGGGAAAGGACTGAAGAAGGTCAGCGCGCTTGCTACGAGCAGTATTACTGTTATCTGACTGCCGTATGCGCTCGTTATGTCCCTTCTGATGAGGATGTAAAGGATCTGCTGCAAGAGATATTCATTAAGATTTTCACACAAATTGACCGTTTTTCCTATCGAGGGCCCGGTTCTTTCCGGGCCTGGTGTCATCAGGTCGCTGTCAACGAGTCGTTGATGTTTCTCCGCTCGCGGAAGCGACGAAGGATGCTGTCAATCGAGCGATATGACCGGCAGAGCGATGAGGAAGAGGTTCCGGACGACCCCATGGTGGAGGATATTCCTCCCGGCATATTGCTCGATTTGATCCGAAAACTGCCAGAACGATATCGTACGGTTTTCAACCTGTATATTTTCGAAGATAAAAGCCATCGGGAAATTGCCGGACTACTGCATATAAAAGAAGATAGTTCCGCTTCAAATCTACACCGGGCGAAAGCGTTGCTTGCCAAATGGATTGAAGCCTACAAAAAAGGGAAATCACATGGAGGATAAATGGAAACAGAAGTTCAAGGAAAAGCTTGAAGGGTATCAGTCAGATGTGCAGATTCCCCTGTTCCTGCCGCTGAAGAAACATCACTCGTTTGTCTATTGGCTCATGGGAGCCGCAGCAGCTGCCATCGTGACGTTGCTGCTCTGGCTTTATCCCCGGCAGGAGCGCCATCCGGATTCAGTTGCGTTACATTCAATCCATGAAGCCGTTGCGGAAGTCAGGATGAATCCGTATCAATTCGTCATTGCAGATTTCAATTTGCCGGATCGGACTCATATCAAGATAGAAACTGAAAAGGACCAGGATCGTACAGTGCCCCCTCCTCAGGTGCAAAGGCAGGAACCGACAACGCCTCCGACGGCTCCTGGGCAAGAGACACCGTCCGAAAACGATACCCATACTGATACGGACTCCGAATCGATACAATCAAAACAAATCATTCCCAGCCCTTCCAGCCCGGCCGGTCACAGGCATTGGTCCATGAAGGTACAGGGAGTTCCACGGCTTGCCGGAATATTTCAGGAACAACGATTTGAAAGAAAGCCGGGAGCCGCGGTTTTCATGGACAGCCTATATTCCTTTGTCCCTCCTGTAAAAGCGGGCATATCGTTTATGTTTCCAATTTCGCAAAACTGGTCAGTAGAAAGTGGCCTGAACTATAGCCATCATGTTGTCAAATGGCAGGCACGTGCCGATCATGAGCCTTTTTCGGAAAGCATCTTCCACCAATATTTCCTGGGAATTCCTGTAAGAATCAATTATCGGATACTCGATTACCAGCAACTGAGTCTATACGGCGCAATAGGAGGAGAATTGTCTATCAGGCTGGCCGCCAACAATCAAGAAATACACTACGGCACAGCCCTTCCAAACAGGAAGTTGTACGGCCATCCATTGTTGTTTTCACTTACTGCCGGCGCCGGCGTCGATTTCCGGTTTACTTCCTGGCTAGGTCTCTATGCTGAGCCGGGTATAGCGTGGTACCTGAACGAAATCCGGGATATTCCCGATTACCACTGGCGACGCCCCCTTTCATTTGAAATAACTGTCGGCCTCCGCTTCTCGCTTTAGTCATAATCTGTCCGCAATCTCCGATAATTTGTTATCTTTGTAGATTATGACGGAGATTATCATCAACGGGACGCAGGACCTGCCGCGGGCGGCACGGGCCTTCCTGGCACACAAGGGAGAGGCCACGGTGGTGGCGTTCTACGGCGCGATGGGCGCCGGGAAGACCACCTTCATCACGGCGGTCTGCGAGGCGCTGGGCGTGCGCGACGTGGTGACCAGCCCCACCTTTACCATCGTCAACGAATACCGCGACGGCGCGGGCGAACCCGTCTATCACTTTGATTTCTACCGCATCAACCGCCTTTCCGAGGCCCTCGACATCGGGCTCTACGAGTATTTCGACTCCGGCGCGCTCTGCCTGGTCGAATGGCCCGAGATGATCGAGGAACTGCTGCCCGACGACACGCTGAAAGTCCGGATCCTGGTGGAAGATGCCGACACGCGAACCTTATTGTTCTAGGATATGAAACGACTGCTCCTGATTACGGCCCTCCTTGCCTCGCTGGCTTCGTGCGCCACGGAACCCAAGGCACGGACCTACGCCCCCACACCCGACATCCTCCCCGGCGCCACGGACCTCGAAGCCTATCTCCCGCTCCTCGCGGGGCAGCGGGTGTCCATCCTTTCCAACCAGACCGGCATCATCGCACCGGGACGGCACGTGCTCGACACGCTCCTCTCGCTCGGGGTCAACGTCGTTTCCATCTTCTCGCCCGAGCACGGATTCCGCGGGACGGCCGACGCCGGCGAGCTGGTGAGCAGCTCGGTCGACGAGCCTACGGGCGTGCCCATCCGCTCGCTCTATGACGGTAAGGGCGGCGTCCCGTCCGACGAGGCCGTGGATGAATTCGACGTGCTGCTGTTCGACCTGCAGGACGTGGGCTGCCGCTTCTACACCTACAACGTGACCATGGGCAAGATGATGGGCGTCTGCGCGAAGCACGGCAAGAAGATGATCGTCCTCGACCGCCCGAACCCCATCGGCTTCTACGTGGACGGCCCGATCCTCGACATGAAATACAAGTCCGGCGTGGGCTGGTACCCCATCCCTGTCTGCCACGGCATGACGCTGGGCGAGCTTGCCCTGATGATCAACGGGGAAGGCTGGCTGCCTGACGGCGCCAAGTGCGACCTGACCGTCATCCCGTGCCGCAACTACACCCACCAGTCCCGTTATGTGCTGCCTGTCAAGCCCTCGCCCAACCTGCCTGACATGCGGTCGGTGTATCTCTATCCCTCGACCTGCTACTTCGAGGCGACGCCGGTGAGCCTGGGCCGCGGCACGGCGAATGCCTTCCAGATGTACGGGCACCCGAACATGAAGGGCTACAAGTTCTCCTTCACGCCCCGCAGCGTGGAAGGGGCCAAGAACCCGCCGCAACTCGACCGGGAGTGCTGGGGCGTGGACCTGCGCACCGAGCCGTCCGACGAAGCGGTGAACGCGGCCGGCATCAACCTCGAATACGTGATCGACGCCTACCGCAACCTCAACCTCGACGACTTCTTCTTCCGCTCGTTCTTCGAGCTGCTCATCGGCCGCGACTACGTGCGCAAGATGATCAAGCAGGGCGCTTCCGCCGAAGAAATCAAGGCCATGTGGGCGGACGACGTGGCATCGTTCAAGGAACAACGCAAACCTTATCTGCTATATGAAGAATAAACGCTGGCTGCTGGCAGTCCTGCTGGCTTTCCTGCTTCCGCTCTCCTGCGACGAGGACCCCATCCCGGTCCCCGAGCCGGAAAAGGAGATCGACCCTGAGATCGTGGAACCCGACGTGCCGCTGAACGCCCGGGTCGAAGGACGCCAGGCTACGGCTTACGTGACGTACTACGGCTCCGCCACGCCCGACCCGACCCTGATGACCCACATCAACTACGCCTTCGCCGAACTGTATGTCCGGGACAACGTGTACCAGGGATTCAAGGTGCAGGGCAAGGTCGAGCGCTTCGAGCTGATCGCCTCCCTCAAGAAGCAGAATCCAAACCTGAAGATCTGCCTGAGCTTCACGCACGGCGTGTCGAACTCCGACAACAAGCAGGACGGCGGCTTCTCCGCGATGTCGGCCAGCCCTGAGGGGCGTGTGGCCTTCGCCGAAGACTGCCTGGCCTTCCTCAAGAAATACAACCTCGACGGCATCGACCTCGACTGGGAGTTCCCCGGCCTTTCCTGGAGCGGCGCCGCCAAGGACGAAGCCCACGACGTCGACAACTACGTGCTGCTGGTCAAGCAGCTGCGCGAGACCCTCGGTAAGGACTACCTGATCTCTTATGCGGGATACTGCTCCGACAAGGTGAGTACTACCGGCGGATGGCGCTACGTCGACATCGCAGGCATGGATCCCTACGTGGATTTCGTGAACATCATGACCTACGACCTGGACGAGGCGCCGCACCACCATTCGGCGCTCTCCGATTCCCGCGCCTACAAGGACTGTGAGCGTGCCGTGAACGCGTACCTGCAGGCCGGCGTCGCACCCGGCAAGCTGGTGCTCGGCATCCCGTTCTACGGACGCCACTCCTGGAGCCAGTCGCCCACGGCCATCACCTACCGGAAGATCCTGGCGCTCGACCGCACGGCGTACCGCCGCAACCAATGGGACGCGCTGGCCAGCTGCCCGTACGTCGAGACGATGCGGGGTGTCTTCTTCTGCGGATACGACAACCCGAAGAGCATCGGCATCAAGGGAGAGTGGGTGCGGAAGAAAGGGATGCTGGGCCTGATGTATTGGGAATATGACCAGGACGACGACAAGAGCACCTTGCGCAAGGCCGTCTGGAACGCCGTCATGCAATAAAAACCACAAAACCATGGCAGTCATCGGAATCGATCTGGGCGGAACGAAGATATCCGCCGCACTGTTCTCCCGCGACGGGGAACTTATCGTGAAAGAATACAAGCTTCTGGACGGGGCGACCGGAACCGCCGTCGGCCTCGCCGTGGCCGAAACGATCCTTGCGCTGCGGACGCGGCGGCCCGACCTCCCGGTAGAGGCGGTCGGCATCTGCGTGCCCGGCATTGTCTACTCCAAGAAAGGCACGGTCTGGGCACCGAACATCCCCGGCTGGGACAACTATCCGCTGAAAAACGACCTGAAGGCCATCCTGGACGATCCCTCCGTCAAAATATCGATTGAAAGCGACCGCACCTGCTATATTCTCGGAGAGTTGTGGAAAGGCGCCGCCCGAGGCTGCACCGACGCCATCTACCTGGCGGTGGGCACCGGCATCGGGGCGGGCATCCTGCTCGACGGGCACATCATCCACGGCGCAAGTGACATCGTGGGTGCTACAGGCTGGATGGCGCTCGAGGATCCTTTCAAGGAGGAGTTCATTCCCGTCGGCTGCTTCGAGTACTACGCTTCCGGAAACGGCATCGGCAACCAGGCCAAGCTGCTCTACGGCGACGACAGCAAGACCAGCTACGATGTCTTCGCGGACTATGGCAAGGATCCGGTCGCCACGCAGATCCTCGACAAGGCCATCCGGATGTGGGGCATGGGCACGGCCAACCTTGTCAGTCTGTTCAACCCGCAGAAAGTGATCTTCGGCGGCGGGGTCTTCGGCCCGGCCGTCCAGTACATCGGCCGCATTTATGCGGAAGCCCGCAAATGGGGCCAGCCCATTTCCATGCGGGACGTCATCTTCTGCGCCTCGGAGGTCGGCGGCGACGCCGCCCTGCTGGGCGCCGCTTACCTGGGTATCATGAATTCATAACCATACCATGACCAATTCCAAGACCTACAATACGACCGCCGTCTTCGTCGCCGCTTGCGCCGGGATGGCTTTCTTCGGCGTGACGATGCTTTCCCTCGCGCCGATCCTCGGCAAGTTGGGCGCCGCCGTCGGCGACGGGGCGCTGGCCCTTCCCTCTACGATGTCCATCGGCATCATCCTGGGCACGATCCTGTTCGGCCCCGTGGTCGACCGTTTCGGCTACAAATGGCTGCTGGTGACCGGCTCCGTGCTGGCGCTGGCCGGCATCCAGGGGCTCGCCCGGTTCCTGGACCTGCGGCTGCTTCACGGCGCGATGTTCTGCCTCGGCCTGGGCGGCGGCATCCTGAACGGCCTGACCAATGCCGTGGTGTCCGACATCTACGACGATGACAAGCGGGGCGGGCGGCTCGGCGTGCTGGGCGCCTTCTACTGCATCGGCGCGCTGCTATGGACGCTGCTGAACTATTTCATCCCGAACTACAACGTCCCGTTGAATGCGATTTCCGTGGTCATGGCCCTGTTCATCGTATTCTTCTGTCTGACGTCCTTCCCGAAGGCCAAGCCTTCGGAAAACGTATCCGTGAGCAAGTCGCTGGGGTTGCTGAAATACCCGGCCCTGCTGCTCTTCGCGGTCGTGCTGTTCTTCGAGAGCGGCTTCGAGGGTTGCAGCGGCAGTTTCACCGTGGAGTTCTTCAACCGGACCACGCCGATGGGCACAAAGGCGGCCACGCTGGCGATGACCTGGTTCACCATCGGCATGATGGCGGGGCGTTTCCCGCTCGGCGCCATCCAGCGGAAGCTGAAAGCCGTCGGTACGCTCTACACCTATCTGGGCGTCGCCCTGGTCGGCGTGGTGCTCTACACGCTCTGCAACGGCGCCACCGGCGCGTATATCGCCATGACGCTCATCGGTTTCGGCGTCGGCGCGACGTTCCCGGTTGTGCTGGGCTACATCGGCGGCACGTTCCGCAACCAGTCGGGCACGGCGATGTCGATCGCCATCTTCATCGCCCTGCTGGGGCAGTTCACCTTCAACAAGCTTACCGGCAACGCCTTCGCCCTCGGCAAGTACGCCACGCTCCCGGCCCTGATGTTCACCGCCGTCGTCGCGATGATGGTCATCATCCCCTTCGCCCTGAAATTCACGAAGAAATGATGAATAATTGAATAACAACCAAATAATTATATAACAGATGATTACACAAAATTACGCTAAAGAGTGGAAGCGCAACGCTTTCGCCGTGATGGACAAGATCGAGGCGACACAGATGGAGAATATCCGTAAGGTCGCCGAAGTAATGGCCGATACCATCGAGGCCGGCCGCTGGGTACACACCTTCGGCTGCGGCCACGCAAATCTTCCGATCGAGGAAATGTATCCCCGCATCGGCGGCTTCGTCGGCTTCCATCCCCTCTGCGAAATCCCCCTTACCTTCTTCACCCACATCGTCGGTGAAATGGGCATCAACCAGTTCCTCTTCCTCGAACGCACCGAAGGCTACGGCAAGACCATCATGAGCAGCTGGAACTTCGACAAGCGCGACTGCATCTGGATCTTCTCGCACACCGGCATCAACGCCGTCAATATCGATGTCGCCCTCGAAGCCAAACGCCTCGGCATGAAGGTCATCGTCTTCGGCTCGGCAGCCGAGACCGGCAACAAGGTGCCCCGCCACTCCTGCGGCAAGAACCTCTTCCAGATCGCCGACTACGTCGTGGATTCCTGCTGCCCCCTGCAGGACGCATCCGTCAAGATGGACAAGGAATTCGACAAGATCGGCCCGCTCTCGACCGTCGCTTTCGTCACCACCGTGTGGATGACCCTCGGCACCGTCGCTGAAATTCTCGAACAGCGCGGCGTCAAGCTCTACATCCACCCGTCGCACAACGTGCCCGGCGACACCACCGCCCACGAACGCCTCGACGCCTGCATCCAGGAATACCGCCGCCGCGTCGCCGGGGTCTAGCCGCCCTTTACATTCAGTCAATGATCCGCCGGCGGTCCAGGAAACGGAAGCCGGCGGCTTCCATCAGGTGGGCGGGAAGGATGTCGGGCTCGGCAGCCAGGTCGGCGATGGTCCGGGCCACCTTCAGGATTCGCGTGTAGGCGCGGGCAGACAATCCCATCCGGTCCAGGATCTTTTCGAGCGTCTTGCGGCACTCGTCCGACAAGGCGCAGTACCGCTCAATCTGCCGGGCGTTCATTCCCGCATTGGTAAAGATCCCCTCTTCCGCAAATCGGCGCGCCTGGATGGCCCTGGCCGCCAGTACCCGCTTCGCGATGGTGCCGCTGTCTTCTTCCGGGGGCAGCGGCGCCTTCGGATTGGCCAGGCCGAGCAGCTCGGCCGCCGTGAGGCTCCGAACCCAGATTTGCAGGTCAATCCTGTCCATGAACGGGCCCGACAGCCGTGAGAGATAGCTGTCCACTGCCCCGCGCGTGCACGTACATCGTGCCGTATCATCACCATAATAGCCGCAGGGACAGGGATTCATCGAAGCGACCAGCATGAAGTGCGCCGGATAGACGACCTTGTACTTCGCCCGGGATATCGTTACCTTTCCGTCCTCGATCGGCTGCCGCAGGGCGTCAAGCAACGACCGGTTGAACTGCGCAATTTCGTCGAGATAGAGTACGCCGTTGTCGGCCAAACTGATTTCACCGGGAGCGGCATTGGAGCCGCCGCCGATGAGGGACACCAGGCTCGCACTGTGGTGCGGTGCACGGAACGGCCGCTCGCGCATCAGTCCCGGACGACTGGCGCCCCGGCCGGCCACTGAATAGATCTTGCCCGTCTCGACGGCCTCGTCGCGCGTCATCGGCGGAAGGATGGACGGCAGGCACGAAGCCATCAGGCTCTTGCCCGAGCCAGGCGCACCTACAAGAATGATATTGTGGTTTCCGGCGGCCGCTATCTCCAGGCCCCGTTTGGCTGTGTGCTGGCCGCGCACCTGACGGAAATCGTTGCCGACATGAAGCGCCACCTCTTCGATGCTCGTCCGGCTGACCCGAAGGTGTTCACAATCGTCGCGCCGGGTCAGCACCTCGATGGCCTCGGCCAGCGTCGAAACCCCGTAGACCGTCAGCCCTTCCACTTCGGCAGCTTCTTTCGCGGATTCTGCCGGAAAGATGCAATAATGGAACCCCTGGGCACGTGCCTGCAAGGCCACGGGCAGCACCCCCGGCACCATGCGCAGCCGCCCGTCCAGGGCCAGCTCACCCATCATCACGAACTGCCCGCACGATTCTGTCTGGATCTGTCCGGAGACGGCCAGCATGCCGACCGCGATGGCCAGGTCATAGGCCGAGCCTTCCTTGCGGATGTCCGCCGGCGCGAGGTTGACCACGATCCGCCGACCGGGAATATGGAAACCATACGAGTTGAGTGCCGTAATGACACGCAGCAGGCTTTCCCGCACGGCACTGTCGGGAAGGCCGACCAGATGGATGCCCACCCCGACGGAGAGATCCACTTCGACCGTTACGATGACGGCATCGACCCCGATGCACGTCGCACAATAGCTTTTGTTCACCATAATCCTTTCCTGATTGGTCCGGGACAAAGATAAGGTGCCGCATCTGCAATAAAAAAAACGGTTGAAAGATTAACCGTTTTTCAAATAATCAAGAAAAAAACAAAAATGTGTGTGTTCTGTAAAGTTTTGATCATCAGATCTTAAACCGGAATCCGACCTCGAATCGCGTCTGCAGGGGCTGTTGGGTGCGGATGCTGAACGGCTGGCTGTTGTCGAAGAAATACACCAGGCTCGGGTCGACATAGATGCCCATCCGGGGGATGAACCAGTATTCGACGCCGAAACCGGCTTCGGCCGACCACTGAAGGCCGGAGACCTTCTGCCGTTCCGCATTGCTGCCGTAGACATAGCGCTGTGCGAGACATTTTTCGACGGCTCCGCCCACGGACGCGTACACGCCCAGCCGGCGGGTGTCGACGAACTTGTAGGAAAGCGTCAGCGGAATGCCCAGATAGTGAAGCTGGTTGTAGGCTCCCTTAAACAACTGCTTGTCGACCAGCAGGTCATACTGGCTGACCAGATACGAGTATCTCAGCCCGGTTCCGAGATAGAGATGGTTCGCAACCTGTGCCTGGAACTGGAGGCCCAGGCTCACCGGAGAGTAGAACTTCGCCGTGCCCGTAGCGGGTTCAAACACGCTGGTGGCCTGTTTGGACCCGGACTGCGAGGAGGAGTGGTTCGGGCCGACGCCGTACATCAGGTCCTTTTCGGAAGCGACGGTCGTCAGGTTGGACAATATGGAGATTTGCGATGTGTGTGCGGTGCGGGAAGCGGAAGGGTCTTCCGTCGTCCAGAAATCGGCGGGAAGGTCTTCCTGCCCGAGGCGGTTGTCCTCGTTCGCGGGTTCAGTCACCGTTTCGGGCGTGGTCACGGTCTCGGGCGTGGTCACGGTTTCAGGCGTGGTCACGGTTTCGGTCGGGGCTGCCTTTTCCGGCTGGCTCTCGCGGACTTTGACGCGGACGTCGGCGGCAGCTACTGACTGGCGCTGTGTAAACGCGGCAACCTGCTTGGCAATCGGGGCGATCTCGTCGCCCGGAGCAGTCTCCACCGAAGGGGTGGGCTGCACCTGTGCCGTCTGAACCGGAGCCTCCTGCTGCGCCTTGGAAACCGGATCCCGGAAGATCAGGATGCCGGCAACCAGGCAAGCCGCGGCAGCTGCCACGGCGAAGGAGACCCGGCGTAACACGACACGACGGCGGCGCGCGGCCAACCCTGCCGCAATGCCCTCCCAGACATCGGGCGCCGCCTCGGTGTACGTGTCAAGCATCTCTTTCAGCTTCTGCTCAAACTCACTTTTTGCCATTATATAACTTTTTTATCTTTTCCTGCAATATGGCCCTGGCCCGGCTCACCTGCGAACGGGAGGACTGCTCGGTGATGCCGAGCGCCGCCGCCACTTCCGCGTGCGAGTATCCATCCAGGACAAAAAGGTTGAAGACGCTCCGAAGTCCGGCCGGCAGTCCCGCGATCAGGTCGAGGATCTCACGCGAACTGATCTGCTCCAGGACGCCATGGTCCGTCACCGCTTCCACACTCTCCTGCGGCCCGTCGATCTCCTCCGTGCGCCGTAGCACGTCCGTCTTGCGGATGTGCATCAGCGACGCGTTCACAAAAATCTTCCGCATCCACCCCTCGAAGGAGCCTTCCCCCTTGTAGGTATCAATCTTGTCAAATACTGTCAGGAACCCTTCCTGAAGCATGTCTTTTGCATCCTCCCGGCCCAGATAGCGGACACAGACCGGATACATCAGCGATGCATAGCGCTCGTACAGTTGCTGTTGCGCGCTCCTGTCGCCCCGTACGCATCCGGCTATCAACTCGGCCTCCGTGTATTTTTTCGAGGATTCGATCATCGCTTGCTCAATATAGATGCAAAAAGGGGTGGAAATGTTGAGTCGGAAAATGAAGATTTTTTCTGGTTTGTTTTTTGTTATCCTTTTTACCGCTATTTTTGTAACGAATTTAGAAAAAAAGATGCACAGTTCAAGTTTTTTGCGCACGATTGTCGCAGGATTCATCCTGCTTTTGTCCGCTTCCGGCCTTTCCGCGCAGTCCGTCCGCTTCCTCGATGCGATGAAGAACTACCAGTTGGGAGACACACAGGAAGCCTGGCGTCTCTTTGAGGAAGAAGTGAAAGAGAACCCTTCCAACGACGCAGCGTGGTTCTACATGGCCGCCATCGCCTCGAATGACAATGCACGCCGCAAGGACGCCGAAGGCCTGCTGAAGAAGGCCATCGCCCTGTCGCCCGACAATTTCTGGTACCAATATACCCTCGCGATGATGTACATCGGCAGCGACCGGCAGGAGCTGGCCGTTCCGATGCTGGAACAGCTCACCCTCGATTATCCCGGCAAGACCGACCTCTACCTCGACCTGATCAACGTCTATCTGTCGGAGAACGACGTGGAGAAGGCGCTCGCCACCCTTGACAAGATCGATGCGATCCGCGGAAAGAACGAGATCGTGGGGCTGACCCGCGCCGAGCTCAAGCTCAAGCAGCCCGATCCGGATCCGGAAAGCATCTACGGGGAACTGGCTGAATACTTCGAAGAATGCCGCTCGCCCCGCATCGCTTCGATCCTGGGCGACTACTACGCCAATACCTACCGCGACTCGCTGGCCCTGCGCTATTATGACGAGGCCCTGGCCATCGCGCCGGACTATACGCCTGCGTGGTACGGCAAGGCCGGCGTCTACCAGATGCTCCGCCAGTACGACCGTTTCTTCAACAGCTTCTCGCACGTGATCCGTGACCCGGAAGTCCAGCCGCACGCCAAGGCGGAATACGTGGAACAACTGCTCGCGAACCCGCAGTTCGTCCGCACCTTCGCCGACGATTTCGAGCAGATGATGGTGGACCTCCACGCACTCCATCCGGACGACAACGACATCAACAACCTGATCGCCAGCTACTACTACCGCACGAACAGGCCCTATCTCTCCATCGAGCTGATGCGGCAGAATATGGAACGGCACCCCGAAAGCGCCGACGCAGCCCTGCAGTACCTGTTCCTGCTCTACTCCCAGCAGTCCTGGCCGCTGCTCGCCGAGCAGGCCACGGCCACCATCCAGCGTTTCCCCGACAACCAGGACATGCTGCAGCTGCGGGCCATCGCCTACAGCCAGCAGAAAGAATACGCCGCGGCCATCGAGGACTACCAAAGGATCCTCGACCTCAACCCCCGCGACACGACTGTCGCCAAGGTGACCTACGCATCGATCGGCGACCTCTATTACCAGACCGGCGAGACGAACAAGGCCTTCAAGTGCTACGAGAAGTCCCTGAAGATCGACCCGGACTACAACCCCGTGCTCAACAACTACGCCTACTATCTCTCCCTGCTCGGCAAGAATCTCAAGAAAGCCAAGGAGATGAGCCGCAAAACCATCACCAGCGAGCCGGACAATCCCACCTACCTTGACACCTATGCGTGGATCCTGCACCTGCTGGGTGACGACATCGAGGCCAAGGCCATCTTCAAGCACGCGATGCTCTACGGCGGCAAGGAGAGCCGCACGATCCTGACCCACTACGCCATCGTGCTGGAGAAGCTGGGCGAAACCGACCTGGCCAACATCTACTACGGCCAGGCCAAGGCCATGACGGAGGATTGACGATGAAGCGGTGGCTCCTTCTGTCGGTTTGCCTGCTGGCCACGCTGGCCGCATCGGGACAGGACGTCTCGAAGCAGTCGGAGCGCAAGCGCAAGATCGAGGAGGAGATCAGTTTCATCGACAACCAGCTCAAGGCCATCACCAGCAAGCAGAAGGCTTCCACGCAGCAGCTCACGCTGATCCAGCGGCGCGTCACCGACCGCAAGGCCCTCATCAGCGAGATCGACCGTAAAATCGCCGGCATCAACGACCGGATGACGGCCAAGCAGCGCGAGATCAACCGGTTGCAGAAGGAACTCGACACGCTTCGCACCTATCAGGAGAACCTGATCCGGAACACCTACAAGAACCGCGACAGCCGGGTCTGGTTCATGTACCTGCTTTCGAGCGAAAACATCGGGCAGGGCTATCGCCGGTACGCGTTCCTGAAGAACCTGGCGGACGCCGTACACGAACAGGCCGGCAAGATCCGGGAGAAGCAGGGCGAACTGCAAGCCGAACGCGACTCGATGGCCGACATCAAGGCCGAGCTGCAGGCCTCGCGCCTGGAACGCGAATCCGAATACAAGAAGCTCCAGGCCGAAGAGAAAAAGTCGAAGGAGGACATCAAGAAGCTCGCCAAGAGCGAGAAGCAGTACCGCGCCGACCTGGCCGCCAAGCGCAAGGAGGTGGAACGGCTCGACAAGGAGATCCAGAAGATTCTCCGGAGCACCGTGGCCGACCAGAAGAAAGACAAGACGAAGGTAGATACGGCGCTCTCCGACCAGTTTGCCAAGAACAAGGGCAAATTGCCCTGGCCACTCAAGCAGGGCGTAATCACCGAACGTTTCGGCGTCCACAACCATCCCGTGTACACGAATCTCAAGCTGCCCGACAACCCGGGCGTGACCTTCTCCACGACCAAGGGGGCGGAAGTGTACTGCGTCTTCGACGGGGAGGTGCGCAAGATCGTCATGATGCCGGGCTACAACCAGTGCGTGCTCGTGCAGCACGGCTCCTATTTTACATTCTACTGCAAGCTGGCGAAAGTCAGCGTGAAGAGCGGGCAGAAGATCAAGACGGGCGACGTGATCGGCACCCTCGAGGCCGACGGCAACGGCTCGTCCCTCCACTTCCAGATCTGGAACGGGACCCAGAAGCAGAATCCGGAACAGTGGCTGAAACGGTAGGGCCTACGCCTCCTTCAGCCAGGCCTGGATGCGGGCGATGTCGTCGTAGAAGGTGCGGTCTTCGCGGATGACGGCGACGCGGGCGCGGACGCCGTCATACACGCGGCGGGATGCGGGCGCCAGCTTGTCATAGATATCCAGGCAGTCGACGGCCTGCGCCAGGGCGATATACTGGATGGACAGCACCTGGAAGGCGTTGTCGATGACCCGGGCCGTCAGCAGGGCGGTGTTCGTGCCCATGCTCACGATATCCTGATTGTCGTTGTTGTTCGGAATGCTGTGGACATAGTTCGGCATGGCCAGCGTCTGGCACTCAGCCGTGGTGGAGGTGGCGGTGAACTGGCAGGCCTGCATGCCATAGTTCAGGCCCAGCGTCCCGAGGTTCAGGAACGGAGGAAGAATCTCATTGATCCGGCTGTGGAACAAGTAGTTGAGCTGCCGCTCGGCCGTCATCGCGATGCGCACCACGGCAATCTTCACCTTGTCTTCTTCGAGGGAGATGTAGTCTCCGTGGAAGTTACCGCCGTGATAGACGTTGCGGGTGACGGGATCGACGATCGGGTTGTCGGAAGCGCAGTTCAGCTCCTCTTCGATGATGCGGCGGCTGTTCTCGAGGGTCTCGAGCACGGGACCGAGGATCTGCGGCACGCAGCGCAGCGAATAATACGCCTGCACCTTCTTCTCGAACACGTCCGTATCGGCGTGCCCGTTGTCGTAGAGCTCATGCTCCCGCTGCGTCAGGCAGTCGCTGCCTTCGGAAAGTTTCCGCATGCGGGCCGCGATTTCAATCTGGCCGGGGTGCCGGCGCGCCTCGTTGAGCGGGGCGGACATCAGGTCGTCGTACGAGGAGGCGATCTCGTTCATCATCACGCCCGCCATCACCGAAAGGTCGAGCAGACGCTCCGCATCATGCTGGTTGACGATCGAGAGACCTGTCATCACCGACGTGCCGTTGGTGATCGAAAGGCCTTCGCGCAGATAGACCTTCAGCGGCTTGAGGCCGCATTCGTCCATCACCTCGCGGGTCGGACGCCATTCGCCCCGGTAGTGCACCTTCCCTTCCCCGATAAGCGTCAGGGCGATGTGGGCGAGCTGCACCAGGTCCCCGCTGGCGCCGACACTGCCGTGCTGCGGGATGAACGGGATGATCTCCCGGTTGATGAATTCGACCAGCAGGCGGACGACATCGGGATGGATGCCCGAGCGGGCCTGGAGCGTCGTGCCAAGGCGTGCGATCATCGCCGCCCGCACCTGCAGGTCGGACAGCGGCTCGCCGGCGCCCGTGGCATGGCTCCGGATGATATTGTATTGCAGCTCCAGCAACTTGTCGTCATCGATGCGCCACTGCGCCATCGGGCCGAAGCCGGTGTTGATTCCGTAAATCACCTTCTCGGAAGCGAATTCCTTGAGGAACTCATAACACGCCTCCACCTCTTTCATCGGCAGGGCGGCCAGGTCGAGCTTGCCGCCGTGCCAGAGGATTTCCTCTGCTTTCTGGAATGTAATGTAATTCATGCTAAATCTCTAACCCTTCAGGGCGTCCGGGTTGCTGTACACCGGACCGGCATAGATTCTTAGGTATATGTCGCGCAACTTCAACGCATCCAGGGAAGGATAGGCGCCGATGTCCCGCTTCATCTTCGTCAGGAACTGTTCTTTGATTTCGGGAGAATAGAGGCCCGCGAAGCGGCTGCTCTCGTTCAGCAGGTCCCAGGCTACATAGTTGGTGTCCCACAGTTTGTAGCCGCGCCACACCTGCGCATCGATCTGCGCCGCCACCGACTGGATATCCTCACGACGCAAGGGGTCGCAGAAGCTGGACGTGTCGATCGGCCGCCCGAACGACAGGTGGACGTTGCCTTTGGGCGACGTGATGCCGGTGATGATGCTCTGCAGGTCCTCGCCCGGCGCCTTGACGTACGGCATGCCGTCCATCGAACGGTACAGCTCCACGGCCTTGAGGATGTCGCAGGGCTCCCACTGATAGGAAATGGCCAGCGGCGTGATATGCAGCGCGTCGATCTGCGTCTTGCGGTTGCCGTTCATCATCACCATCCGGATCAGTCCCTGCTCGGTGCGGTCGAAGCCGTCCTTTGTCCGGCCGTTCCGCTGCGCGATCCAGAGCGACTCGCCATGGGAAACCACATAGTTGATGTAGGCGGAAAGATGTTTCGACGACTTGAGGAAACTGCGCACGTTGCTGGTCTTCCGGTCAGTCTTGAACATCTTGTTCGACATCCCGAAATCGACGACGAACTGCGGTTTCATCAGGTTGCTGCCGAAAGTGATGTGGCAGGTGGGAATCCGGCATTCGTCCAAGGCGATCTGATGCAGGTAAGCATCCAGCACGATGTCGCGGTGGTTCGAAATATACAGCGTTCCGTATGAGCCGTCGATGCCTTCAGCGCCCGAATAGGTGAAACTGGTCATCGTCTTTTTCATGATGGCATGGAACAGGGGCACCATCACATCGTGCTGGAACTGGTCGGACGTGCGTACGCTCCGCAGGAGCGCCTTGAACCGGTCCACGTCCATGTGGTTGTCCAGGAACATCAGCGCGGGCACGAGCATCGGGTCCGAGGCCATCCGTTCCATGGCGGCCGGGATCTCCGAGTCGTAATACGGCCGCATATCGTCGAATTCTTCGGGCAGCTGAATCATCTTCGGTTAGATTTTAGGTCTGAGGTCCACTACCTTGATGGGTTTGCGGCTGGCTTCCCTGTAGATGTCGCGCGCGAGGGCGTCGGCGCGGAGGATCTCGATGTTGGGAGCCACGCGGATCTTGGCGCGGAACGTATTCTTGAGGTCCGCCACCAGCCGGTCGTCCCGCTCGGGATCGGGAGCGGGCAGGCCGATGCGCACCGTCACGTCGTCGTTGCCCACGTCGTTCAGGCTGAGCACCAGCTGGTAGTTGGCGATATCGTTTCGGTTGTCGAGCACGTCGATGATCATCGGCGGATACAGGGTCGTGCCCTTGAACTTGATCATGTTGTTCTTCCGGCCCACCAGCGGCGTCAGGCGGTACGACCAGCGGCCGCACCGGCACTGTTCGGTGATCTTGGCGGCCATGTCGCCCGTACGGAAGCGCAGGAGCGGCATGCCTTCCACGCCCAGTGTGGTGACCACGATCTCGCCGACCTCGCCGTCCGGGACGGGCTGGTCGTCCTCTCCGATGATCTCCACGATGATCAGCTCCGGATGGACGTGTCCGCCACAGCCGTACTCACACTCCGAGAACGTGGCGCCCATCTCCGTGGAGGAGTAGGTGGCATAGAGCTGCACGTCCCATTTCTCCCGGATGCGGCGGCCCAGCAGGTTCAGGTTGAAGTGCTGGTCGCGCATGCCTTCGCCGATGCCGATGATCTTCCGCACGCTGCTGCCGCGGTAGTCGATGCCGTGGTCCTCGGCGTACTGGATCAGGCGCGGAATGAACGACGGCACGCACATGATGGCGTCAGGATGCAGGCGCTGGATGGTGTCCCACTGCAGCTCGGGGATGCCGTTGCCCACGCGGATGATGCTGGCTCCCAGCTCGCGGATGCCCAGGAAATAGGCCAGGCCCGCCATGAAGCGCTTGTCGATGGTCGTCATCAGCTGCAGGATGTCGCCCGGTTTCAGCCCGGCGCAGGCGAAGGATTTCTTCTCGTTGTATGCCAGGCGCTGCAGGTCCTTTTCGGAGCAGGCGAACGTGACGGGTTCACCCAGCGTGCCGGAGGTCGTCACATAATCGACGATCTTCTCTTTCGGGCAGCACAGGAAATCCCAGTTGCGGAGCTGCAGGTCCTTCTTTTCGGTGAAAGGGAGGGCCGTCAGGTCTTCGAGATGCCGGATCCGGGAAATGTCCACATTGTTCTCACGGAACATCTGCCGGTAATATGGTGAATTCGCCTGCAGGTAAGCCAGGGCCTCTTGAAGCAGATTTTCCTGGAACGCCTTGATGGCCGCGGGCGACTCGAATTCAATGTCATTCTTCATTATTCTTCCTCTTGCTCTTGAGCAATTCTTTAAACCATTGCAGGAACGTAGCCTGCCACTGACGGGTCTCGTCGCTGAACCGTTGTGGATCGGCGCCGAAACCGTGACCGCCAATCTTATATTGTACGAAAAAATGGGGTACTTTGTTTGCGGTAAGTGCGGAATCCAGCAAATTAGAATTGCGGTAATCCACGATCGGGTCGTCCACGCAGTTGAGCAGGAACACCGGCGGGCCGTCAGGCCGCACATGCTTCTCCAACGACAGCGAATCGCGCAGGACGGTGTTGCGTTCCCGGCGTTCGCCCAGCAGGCCCCGGCGGGAACGCTTGTGGACGCATTCCTGTTCCATCGTCACGACCGGATAGATGGGCGCCACGAAATCAGGCCGCAGCGATACCGTGGTCTCGATGCCGAGCGGTGCCAAAAAATCGGTCCCGTACAGTTCTGCCGCGGACATTACCAGGTGGCCGCCCGCCGAAAAGCCCATTGCACCGACCATCCGGGGATCTATTCCAAGACTCTGCCAGTTTTCCCGCACCAGCTGGATGGAGCGCTGCAGGTCGGCAATCATGTCAGGGTGTTGGTTGCCCCCGCCGAAAGTCGCCCGGGACCGGAAGACAAAGTCGAACCAGCCGCCCGTGCGGTATTGCAGCAGGAAGGCAGCGTAGCCCTGGTCACGCAGCCACTCGGCCACCATCACGCCCTCGTGCTCCACGTCCAGCCAGAAATAGCTGCCGCCCGGACACACGATGAAGGCCGGCAGGCCATAGTGGTCGGCTTCGGGGAGATAGGGTGTCAGCGTGACAGCGTGCGCACCCCGGACGGGCGTCCCGTCCCAGATATGGACCGGTTCCCAGACTGCCTCCTGGGCACGAAGATTCGTGCAGAGGCACAGCAACCCGATCAGCAACAGTATCTTCTTCATCGCTCAATGACAAGATCGGCAGAGACACGTTCCTGGGTCTCTGCATCCCAGTGGTAATGCAAGTTTCCAGGCACCGCCTGGCAACGGACAGCCGTCAGGTATTTCTCCTCATCCGCCTCATAGGCATGGATTTCCTTGTCGCGATGCCGCAGGGCCAGCAGCAGCGCATACACGCCGCAGCCGCTGCCCGTCACGCATATGGTCCGCACCGCGTCGCCGACCGCGTCGATCTCCGCAAAGTTCCTGCGGACCAGCGTGGCGGAGCACTCGCGCATCGCATCCTCCCCCTTGTAAAGATACTGGTAGCGGACGTACGGTGCGATGTATGCGGCTGTCTCGCGTTCCCCGCGGATGCGGTCGTACTCTGCCGCGAATTCATGCCGGTAGGCCCGGACGAACCCTTTCACGTCGTCGGGGATGGATGCGGCTGGGATGCGGCGGCCCACCTCCAGATACAGGTCCGCCTTGCGCAGCAGCGCCGAATGCTTGGGCAGCGCGTAGCCGAACCCGTGGATATAGACCGGCAGGATATCGAGGCCCAGGTCCTTCGCGGCCAGGAAGGCGCCGCGGTGGAACCGGTGTACCTCGCAGTCCTCGCTGCGCGTCCCCTCGGGGAACACGGCCACCGAATAGCCCCGTTCCATCAGCGACTTGATATGTATGCTGTTCTTCTCGAATCCGTATGAAGCGGGATAGAATTCCGCCTTGCGGATGATCGGACCATAGAATTTCCAGGCCCAGTCGTTGGTCATGAACACCAGTTTCGGATGCAGGGCAAGCAGCGCCAGCGTATCGAGATGGGACTGGTGGTTGCAGACATAGACAGCAGGCTTGGAGAAGTCCTCGCCATGCGGATTCGCCATCGTGAAACGGGCGCCCGGAATGATGCGGAGGCCCATCCGCGTACACCAGCAGATCATCTTGTGGTAACGCAGCCGCTTGCGTTCCGAATCGCCGAACAGGAAGTAGATCGAAGCCCAGATGGCCGTGAAAAGCAGCGTCAGCCCGAACACAAGACCGACCCAGGCTGTCGACAGGATGGCGCGCAGGGTGATTGGCACCGGACGGAGCGAACCGTCGCGGCGGCGCGTCAGCCAGCGGAACACCAGCGGCGGCAGGTAATAAGCCATCACCACCACGGTAAACATGCCGATGATGGTCACATACGCCAGCGAACGCATGGCGGGATGGCGCGCCACGACCAGGGCGCCGATGCCGATGAACATGATCAGCGCCGAGAGCATCACGCAGTTCTTGTAGGACCGCAGGATCTTCTTGCCGCAGGCATGCTCATACATGAGCCCTTCCGTGATGAAGATGGTATAGTCGTCGCCCTGGCCGAAAATGAAGGTGGCCAGGATGATGTTGACGATGTTGAATTGCAGGCCGAGCAACTGCATGATGCCCAGGATCCAGACCCAGCCCACAGCCAGGGGCAGGAACGACATGACGCTGAGTTCGATGCTCCGGAACGACAGCCACAGGAAGAGGAAGACGATGAATCCGCACAGGAACCCGATCTTGTCGAAATCGCCGGAAAGCGCGTTCACCAGACGGTTGCCCACGTCGGCCGTGCTGAAACAGAAACTGCCTTCCGGAAGATCCGCCCGCAGGGCTTCCTTCCCCGCCTCGGCCGCGTCCTTGTCCAGCTTGAGATAGCTGACGATGCGGGTCTGCCCTTCCCCGGGCAGGTACATCGCCGCGCCCAGCGTGCGGGTCAGCGGCGCAAACCATTCCACGGGCTGCGGCGTCCATTCCTGCGCCAGCAGGGAAACGAACGGGGCAAAGGCCTGCGGGGAGAAACCCCGTGCGATCTTGGCCTTCCACAAGTCTTCCTGCAGTGTCGGATGGGCAGCCAGGAATTCGTTCCAACGCGCCAGCCGCGCCCGTTGTGTCTCTTCCGAAGGGAGGAATGCGGCCAGGGAAGCGACGGTTCCGCCCGCCGACTGCAGATGCTGTTGCAACTGTTCGTTCTGCCGGACAGCTGCTTCGGGCGTTGCGCCCTCCGCCACGACATACACCGTCTCGACGGACGGGTCGTCCTCCCCCATCTCGGTAAGCAGGGCGAAGCCGCGGCGCTGGTCGCCGGTCATATAGTTGATGTGCTGCATGTCCGCATCGAAAGAGATCTTGCGGCTCAGCAGTAGGAATATGCAGGTAAGGATCAGGAAACCCGCGAAGACAAGGCGCCGGGTCGTGCGGGAAGGATTCAGGTGGCGGTCCCAGTCGAGGCGGATGGTCCGGCGCTCCCCCTTGGCGGCCGGCACGAACACCGGCAGGAAGAGCAGCACGAAGAGGATTGTGCCTACGAGCGTCAGGGCGCCGATGGCCCCGAAATCGTGCAGCGCGTCGGCCTTGAGCAGAAGCAGCGACAGGAAGGCGCCCACCGTGGTGATGTTGCCCACCAGCAGCGGATTGATCTGGTCGGCGAGCGTCTTGCGCTTGTCCTTCTGGTATTTCAGGTGGTCCACATAGTGGAGCGGATAATTCACGGCGATGCCGATGATCATCGAGCCGATGCCCAGCACGATGATGGAGACGGCCGGCTTCAGCAGGGCGATGACGCCCAGGGCGAACGCAGCGCCGAAGAGGATGGTGATGCCGATCCACAGCACGTCCGAGAAGCGGCGGAACGACAGCCAGAGCACCAGGGCGATGAGCAGCAGTGCAATGGCCACGGCCAGGAGGCTGTCCTTCTTGATGCGGGAAGCATTGCCGACAGCCACCAGCGGCCCGCCGGTCGAAAAGACGCGGATACCCGGGCAGTCGGCCTCCGTGCGGGAAACCGCCTTTTCCAACACTTTCGCCAGCTCGCCGTTCCGGTCGGTCTCGCTGCCGCCGAACGGGGAATTGAAGAACACGACGCCGGCCTTTCCGTCGGGTGTGAACAGGTATCCGTCCTCCAGCCGGTTGCCCGAAGCGGGATTGAGTCCGCCCAGCCGCCCCAGAACCGGGGAGAAGAGATCCAGCGGATCACTCTGGAGCCAGGCCGTCGAGAAGCCCGAGCCCGGCGAATAGAGCGAAGCTTTCACATCGTCGAGACGCGAGCCCACATACCCGGGGACAGCCAGCAGCGAATCCATCCGCGCATAATCGGAGTCCTCCAGGAAATAAGGCATCCCCGCCCGGATGAAGTCGAACACCTCCCGGACCTGTCCTCCATCCTGCGTCACCTGCAGGTCCGGCACCCAGCCCAGCGAATCGCAGTCGGCCCAGTGGTCTCCGAAACAGTCCATCGATTCGATGATGCGGTCGGTCGCCTCGGCGGGGTCTTCTCCTTCGGCAAGTTCGAAGAACACGGCCACCTTGTCCTGTCCGCCCAATTGTTCATAGACAGAGGCATATTTCTCGGCCTGCTCGTCGTGCGGCAGGAACGCCGAAATGTCTTCCAGATATCCCATCCGCGAAGCGGAGAACAGGAAAAGGGCCAGCAGGGCGACGACGATCAGGGCGGCCAGCCAACGGCGGGCCGACAGGAAGTCGTATACGCGGAGAATGGCCTCTTTCATCGGAACAGTCGGTTAAGGATCATCCGGGGATAGCCATAGACGAGCGCCAGCACGCAGAGGACGGTGTTCAGCACGCTGATCCGCGCAAAGTCGCGGAACGGTCGGAAACTGGACACACGCTCTTCGGCGGCGGGATAATACACCTGGACAGGAACGGGAACCAGTTCCACGCCCTTCCAGGCCGAAAAGACCAGCAGCGTCAGCTCGGCTTCGTAGCGCGAGGTCAGCAGCCGCAGGTTCGGCAGCCGGTCGAGCGGATAAGCCCGGAATCCGGTCTGAGTATCGGGCAGGTTCCGTGCGGTCTGCAGCCGGAACCAGAAATTCGAAAAACGGTTGGCGAAGGTATTGCCGCCCGGCATGTTGTCGGCCTGCAGGTTGCGGCTGCCCACCACGAGGGCGCCGGGATGCCTGTCGATGGCTTCGAGGAAGACAGGAATGTCCTCGGGGAAATGCTGCCCGTCGGAATCGATGGTCACGGCGTAGCGATAACCCGCCTTGCGCGCATGTTCCAGGCCGGTGCGGAGGGCGACACCCTTGCCGCGGTTGCGTTCGTGCGTGAGCACGGTGAACGGAAGGCCGGATTCCGCCAGGAGACGCCCCGTGTCGTCGGGACTGCCGTCATTGACCACGATTACCGGAAGGTCCTGGGCGAGCACACGCCGGACCACGTCCAGCACCGTACCGGCATTCCGGTACGTCGGCATCACCACGCAGATATCCTTCCGTCCTTCCATCCGTCAATCCGTCAGGGTCAGTTTCATCCGGGCGCAGAGGGTTTCGCCGTCCAGGATCTGGACGAGCCAGGTCGCGGGTGTGCCGGGATTCGTCCGTTCCAACCGGAAGGACAGTCGCGTCGTATGGTCGGGCAGGATGGGCGTCAGGAAACGGATATCCGAGGCTTCCCGGACCTCCAGCTTTTCGCCTGCGGCTTCAGAAGCCAGCTCGCAGGCCATCTGCACCAGGCAGGCGCCCGGCGTGACCGGCATGCCCTTGAAATGGGCGGCATAGATGGCGCTGCCGGGGCACAGTTCGATGTCAGCCTGCCAGGTTCCTTCGGAACCGGTAAGGGCAATCAGTCGGTAGAGGTCGTTTCGGAGCATGGGCGTCATTTCTTGGTGATGCGGATATCGGTCAGGTCCCCGTCCGTCCCGGTGAGCAAGATGGCGCGGAGCCCGCCGTCCCGGGGATCGGCCAGCAGCGTGATGCGCGAGAAAAGTTGCGAAAGGTCGCGACGCAGCGGGACCATGTCCACCTGCCACTGCGAAGGGTCGGCATAGACCGCCACCGTGAAATCCTCTTCATTTATCAGACCTTTCTCGCTGATCTTGTTCACGTTGCGCAGCATGGCCTGCTGCCGCCGGTCGGTCACCTCACCCCCGTTGAACTCGAAGACGCTGGGTTTCGGGCTGACCACCTCCCACCGCACCTTGTCGGGATAGCTGTAGGCAGCGTGGCCGCGGCTCACCAGGGGCTCGGCCAGCAGGGCGCTGTGGCGCGTCATCACGAAGTCGAACTTCAGCGACTCCGTGCGGATGTCATTGGCCTTGAGGATGGCAGCGATGACCTCCGCACGCTTTGCGCCCTCCAGCGCCACGGAAACCTGTGCCCGGAGCGGAAGGATGCAGGCAAGCGCCGCAATTGTCAGGAGAAGTCTTTTCATACGCATACTATCTTACCATCAGGGCGCTGCCGGCCATAATCAGAAACACGCCGATCCATTGCACCCAGTTTACCTGCTCGTGAAAAATCAAGATGGCCGCCGCCATGCCGAAGATGTAGCTCAGGCTGGTCAGCGGATATACGATGCTCAACGGAAAATGCTTGAGCAGATAGAACCACAGCACCGTGGCCACGCCGAACGAGATGCCGCAGCCCAGGTACCACCAGTTGGTCAGCTGTGCCTTGAAGAAGGCCCAGGTCCAGCTGAACGGCCCTGATTTGGCCAGGCCCAGTTTCAAGAGAACCTGTCCGCCGCTCAGGAAGAAGCTTTGCAGGAGTGCCAGGGGTACGATCTTCCACATAACCGTCAAATTCTTTTAAGGAGTATGTCGGCAAAAGACTTGCCGTAAAAATCATTTTTCAGCAGGACGCTCGCCGGCCCTTCTGCCAGCAGCGCGACGGCATCGCAGGCACCCAGCGCTGAAACGCTGAAATTGTCGCCGTAGCGGGGCACATAATCCGCGCGGGTCATCACTGCGGCGCCCGGCACAGGTTCCGCGCAGGCGGCCTTGCCCAGGCGCACCTGTGCCAGTTCGCATAGCGCCCCTTCGGGCGAAGCGGTCAGCAGCATCGAGACGGCCGTCTCCGAGAGCCGTCCGTCGGGTTGCACGAAGCCGGTGTAGCCGGCCTTCGCGAGAATCGCCGCGAAAGCGGGCGTCATTTCCTCGAAAGCACCCACCAGCGCCGTATCGAGTGCGCCGGAACGGATCTGCACCCAGGCGTCGAGCAGGGCGCTCTCGAACGAGATGCCCAGCTGCGAGTAGGTCGCATTGTAGCCGTGGCATTTCAGCCGGATGGCGATCAGCGAGCCGATGGTGTTGTGCGTGGACTGCATGAAGTGCGTAGGCCGGAGCGGCGTGTCGGAAACGCCAAGCAGCGACTGCAGGAAGAACTCGGTGTTCTCAATGCAGCCCAGGCCCGTGCCCGTGATCACGGCATCGGGCATCGCCACGCCCGCCTGGTCCAGCGTCTGCCGGGAGACGGCCAGGGCGCGCTTCATCAGCCGCGACAGCCGGCGCGCTTCCATCACGCTGAACATCCCGGCGTAATCGGGGTCCGGCTGGCAGAGCGAAATCTGCGACAGGGCTTTGATATATATTTTCCGTTCCATCATGCACCGGCGAGGGTTAACAGCAGGGACGAGTCATTGCCCCCGAAACCGAAAGCATTGCACAGAACGTGCCGCAGGGAGACGCCTTCCTGCAGCCGGGACACCGGGACGAGACAGGTTTCGTCGGGTTCCCGCCAGTTCAGGTTGGCCGGAATGAAACCATGGCGCATCGCCAGCAGGCAGAACACCGCCTCGATCGAGCCCGAGGCGCTCGTCGTATGGCCCGTGAACGGCTTGGTCGAGGACACCGGCGGGCAGGCCGCGCCGAAGATCCGGCGGATGGCCGTGCTTTCGCTGGCGTCGTTGTTCGGCGTACCCGTGCCGTGTGCATTGATGTAGTCGATGTCTTCCGGACGGAGACCGGCCATCGCCAGCGCCTGGCTCATGGCCCGGAAGGGACCTTCGCCGTCTTCGGAAGAAGCGGTCTGGTGGAAGGCGTCGCAGGCATTGCCGTAGCCCGCCACTTCCGCCAGAGGTTTCACGCCCCGGTGCCGCACGGACGCTTCGGATTCCAGGATCAGGAACGCGGCGCCCTCGCCCAGGTTCAGTCCCGCGCGAGTGCGGTCGAACGGGCGGCACGGCTCCCGGTCTACGATCATCAGCGAATTGAATCCGTTCAGGTGATAGTTCGACAGGCTTTCACTGCCGCCGACCGCCACCACGGAAGCCAGGCCGGCCTTGATGAGGTTGGCGCCCAGGATCACGGCATTGGCAGCCGAAGAGCAGGCCGTCGACAGGGTCGTGGCCCACGCGAAACCGCCGAACCAGTCGGCGATGGCGTCGGTCGAGGCGCCGCAGTCGTGCAGCGCGATATACTCGCTGTGTGCGTTGCCCGCAGCCAGGTAATCTTTGTAATACCGTTCCGTGCAGTCCATTCCGCCCACCGTCGTGCCGGAAACCAGCGGAACCGTGCGGAGGTCTTCCGGGCCGAGGCCTGCCTCCTGCACCGCTTCCCGCAGGGCCAGGATGCCCATCAGGCTCGTGCGCGAGACCGCATGGCCCGGCTTCAGGCCCAGCATTTCCTTCATCTGCGCGTCGGTCAGCTTGACCTCGCCCGCCAGGAAGGAACGGTCGTCCGCCTGCAGATACTGCAGCGGGGCGACACCAGTCGCGCCGGAACGCAACGCCGCGAGCGTCGCGTCCTTACCCGCGCCGATGGCCGAAACCACGCCGGAACCCGTGATATAGATCCTGGCCGGCATCCGCGCTATTTCTTGCGGTTCTTTGCTACGTAATCAGCCATCACAGCCACCGACTGGAACACCTTCTTGCCCTCGGCGGGGCTGGTCAGGCGGATGCCGTAATTCTTTTCGATCAGCACGATCAGTTCCAGGACGTCGATCGAGTCCAGGCCGAGGCCGTCACCGAAAAGCGGTGCATTGTCATCGATCTGGTCGGGCGTCATCCCTTCCAGGTTCAGTGCTTCGATGATCTGAAGCTTGATGTTCTTGATAAGTTCTTCCATTATGCTTGATTCGATTGTATTTTCTCAACGTTTTCGGGCGTAAAGTCCAGGCCCTCTGCGGCATCCTGGTCCACGAGCATCATCACCGCCGCGAAATGGGAGGCATCCACAGCCTCGGCCCATCCGCAGATGGCGGAACGGGTGACACGGTCCTCGAACGCATCGCGGACGGCCGCCACGAACGGCGCCGGCTCGAACGATGCCAGTTCGAAGGCGGTCGTGTCGCCTTCGTATTTGTTGCGGATGGCGATTTCACCAGTCACGATGTTCGCCAGTGTATAGACGAACAGCGAGGGACTGGGGAAGAAATCGTCTTCCGCTATGGTTTTCTGGTAGTTGCGGTCGTTGCAAAGCGGGCCGCTGTGGCTGAACAGCAGCACGGCGCGGTCCTCGCGGGGCGTGAAGCGGTCCGCCTCGCCCATCACCAGGAGTTCCGTGGCCACCACGCCCAGCTTGCAAAGGACGTCCATCTTGAAGAATTTCGGATAGTCCTTCACGAAACTGCGGTACAGTTCGGCCAGCAGGTCGGCGCCGGCAGCATCGACGGCCAGCGGCGTTCCGTCCACGGTGACGGAGCCGGGCAGAATGCGTACATACTTGCGGATCTTCATCGTGCACCTCCTTTTCTGAAAAGCATCGCCGCATTGCAGCCGCCGAAGCCCGAAAGCAGCTTGATGAAGGCCCGCTTGCCGGTCGTTCGGTTCTGGTTGCTCACATTCACGGGATACGATACGCCCAGCGTTTCGAAGCCGCGGGTCGCCAGCACCACGCCCGCGTCCACGGCCTGCATCGAGAGCAGCGATTCGAGGATGCCCGCCGCTCCCATCGTATGCCCGTAGACGCCCTTGAGGGCATTCACCGGCACGTCCAGGAGGCCGGCGCGCTGCAGCGCAATCGACTCCATCTCGTCGTTGTAGAGCGTCGAAGTGCCGTGTACGTTCACGAAGGCCAGCTCGTCGGTCGAACAGTGCGCAAGCACGTAGCGGAGCGTCTTGTAGCTGCCTTCCCCGGTCCGCGACGGACCGGAAATGTGGTTGGCGTCGTTGCGCGTGGCGCCGTCCACCAGTTCCCAGGCGTCCTCCGGCACCCGGTCGACGGCCGACACGACCATCGTCGCCGCCGCTTCGCCCGGATTCAGGCCACAGCGCGCCGCGTCGAAAGGTTTGCACGGGTCCGGTGACACGGCCTTCAGGCACTGGAAGCCCGAGATGATGAAGCGCGATTGCACTTCCGCGCCCGCAACCACCACATGGTCGTAGCGGCCGTCCTGCAGCATCCTTCTCGCATGGATCAGGGCCGTCAGGCCCGAAATGCAGGCATTGGAGACCACCAGCGGCTCGTTCGGGTTTCCGAAGAACGAAGCCACGCGGACGGCCGACACGGAAACGGGGACGGAGGATTCATCCTCGCCGATGGCTTCGACATTGCCCTTGATCGAGGAGATGACGAATGCGACGCGGGGCGAGGCGGGGTCGATGCCGGCCCGTTGCACGGCGTCCTGGATGGAGAGGATCAGGAGGGTCTCGAAGAGGTTAGATCCCCGGTCGGAGCCGGGGATGACAGCGGCAGCCTGGCGGGCGATGGCGGCGCGGTCGAAGAGCGAGGCGGCGAAGGGCTCGGGAAGCCCGAAGGTACCCTCGTGATGCCGCACACCCGTCGCCCCCGCAGCCACGGCACGGAAATTCTCTTCCGTCGTGAAACCCAGCGGCGTCAGGCAGTTGCCCGCACACATGATCACTTTCTTCACTTCCGTCATAGTTCCACCTCCTTGTCGCTGAGGGCCGTCTTGATAGAGGCCGTCGCGATGACCTCGTCGCCGCAGCGGACCTCGATGTCGGTCATCGTGATGCCGAACACATCTTCCCGGAAGAGGACGGACGTCTCGAGCCGGTCTCCCACGGCGGGATTCCGGTACACCTTGAGCTTGCGGACGCTGCCGATATAGCCGATGTGCACCGGCACATGCAGGATGTAGCGGCAGATATAGCCGATCCGCGCAGCGCTTGACTGGGCCATGTGTTCCACCAGCCCTGCCGTCCGGAAATGGCCGTCTTCGACGAACAGCCCTTCCTCCGGCACCGTGAACGCAGTACGCGTCACCTGCTCGTCATAATGCAGCAGCCTGTCCACGAACAGGAAAGGCGGAAGCTGCGGCAGGATGTTGCCGACCGGTATCTTTTCAAAGTCCATCATTTCCAAAAATCATAAAAGTTGAACCACTGCGTGGGGTAGCGCCGCACGACCCGCTCCAGCAGGCCCGCGAACTCCTCCGCCATGGCAGCCGCCCGTTCCCGGGCGTTCAAAGCCCCGTCCATCGCGGCACCGAGCCGCCGGACGAAGATATGGTATCTGTGCACGCCCTCCTTCATCACGAAGGTGGCGAGCATCGGCACTTCGCGCCGGGCTGCCAGCAGGAACGGACCTGCCGGGAACCGCGCCGGAGCGCCGAAAAAGTTGCAGCTGAAATCTTTCGAAGAGCCGAACAGCCGGTCGCCCGGCATATTGACGATTTCGCCCGCCAACAGGGCGGCGTTCAGCGTGAACAGATGCGACATGTCGTCGGAAACCGGCACCATCGTAATGTTCGTCTTGTCGAACATCCGCTCGCGCTGCTGCATCACGGTCTGCGTCTCCCCGCTGAACACCAGGGTGAAGATCCGCTTCTTCTCGCTCGGCAGCGAATAGCCCGCCAGCTCCGAATTGCCCACATGCGCATTCACCTGCACGAAGCCGGCATCCGTGGCGGCCAGGGCGTCGAAATGCTCCTGCCCGTCCAGCTCGATGTCGAACCGCCGGCCGGCATAGAGCGCGAACCGGTCCATGACCACCTGCCCGAGCTTGAACTCGTTGGCATAGACGCTGAAGAACGAGCGGACGGCGCTGCGGCCCAGCCGGTCGCGGTAGAAACGGTACGACGCGCGGTATCCCCGCCGGTCGAACAGCATGTAGAAGGGAATCACGAGGGACGTCACGCCGTAGAAGAACGTGATGGGCAGGAAGCTGAACAACCGCACCAGCGCCCGTTGCATCCAGGGCGTTCCGCCGGTAGAACCGTGCCAGTCGTTATGGTCGAACTTCGTCAATCCGCGCTATCCGATACGGGTTTGGATAAAACGGCAGAACTGGTCGAAGGTCTTCAGGCCCTTGAAGTCTTCGGGCTTCATCTTGAAGCCGAATTCCTGCTCCACGAGCACCACGATGTCGACCACTTCCAGGCTGTCGATGTTCATGTCTTCTTTCAGGCGTGCATCGTCCGCGATCTTGGCCGCGTCGATTTCCATCTCGTCGATGAGGAACGCCTTGACTTTATCTTTAATTTCGTTGATTTCCATAGTTTCTCAATGATTCATTTCCTACTTGCGCCTGCATACCAGGATGGTATGACCCTGTCCCAGGTTGTCGTGAATGGCCTCGACCGTCAAGCCGGCCTTCCCGACGATCCGGATGAATTCGTCGGAATGGTACATCTTGCTGTTTCCGTTGGCCATGGTCGTGAAATAGAGGCTGGTCATCGTCAGACAGAACGAGGCGGGCTCGAAACGCTGGCGGTCCCAGAAGGTCTCCATGATGCACAGGCGGGACTCAGGACGCAGGATGGCGGCCGTACGGCGCAGGATGCTCTCGATCTCCGATTCGCCGAAGCAGTCGAGGAACTGGCTCATCCACACGATGTCGAACGGCTCGGTGGAAGGCAGGACGGCCTGCTCGTCCAGCAGGTTGACGCCGTAGCCTTCGATGCGGTCGGCACCCGGCTGTCCGGCGGTCAGCTGCTTCATCATGCCAATCTGTTGCGGCAGGTCGGCGATGGTCACGCGCAAGTCGGAATCATGTCCCACGCACTGGAGCGCCCACCGTCCGGTATTGCCGCCCACGTCGAGCAGCCGTTTCGGGTGGAACGAGAAGACGATCTGCAGCGCTTCCTCGAAGGAGTTGTCGGAATAGAAGTGGTCGAAGTCGAACCAGGCCTTCTGGACATTCTTCGGCAGGGATGAAAGGCCTTCATAGATGGTCGGCCAGTCGCCCAGGGATTCCAGGCCGGCGGGGCGTCCTTCCCGCAGGGCTTCGTCGAGGTTGTAGAAACCGCGGTAGTTCACATAGTGGTTGAACGGCATGTTCACCCGCGTGGCCGGATCGTTGAGCAGGAACCAGCCGGTCTTGGAAAGCCGGAACCGGTCGGTCTCGGGGTTGACCAGCACGACGCCGGCGGAGAGACCCGCTTCGAGCAGGACGCGGGCCGCATACTCCGACACCGAGGCCTTTTCTGCCGACTCTTCGATCGTCAGGCCCTCGTCCGCGTCGCGCAGGGCATCGAGGATGCCGTATTCGACCAGCAGGCGGCAGGCCTCGAAGACGATGGGCCCGAACGCGATGAACTCCGCAAGCCGCTGCGCCTGCCTGGCGCTGAGGGTTTCTTTCGTATAATCAGCTAATGAGGGAGAAAGATGCATGTTTAAATCGTGGTTCAGGTATAGGTTTACAATAGGTTTCGTTTGAGGAATTCCGTGGCAATGGCCACCACGTCACGGCGGCGTTTCTTCAGGAAATGGTTCTCCTTGTCCAGAAGATGGAGTTCGCCGTTCTTGTAGCAGGCCTTGTACTGTTCGCTGTAGGAGTAAGGCACGATAGCGTCCTCCTTGCCATGGATCAGGCAGACCGGTCCTTCGTACGATGCGCTGGTCTCGAAGATAGGGAGGGTCTGCGCGACCGCGAAATAGTTCCGTCCCACCTTGTGGAAGAACACCCGCAAATGGTCGGGCAGATGATTGGGATCGTAACGGCGGCCCATCAGCACACCATGGAGGGCGTCGTCTTTCAGCACGGCGGCTGCGGCCAGCTGGACCAGGCACGACACCTTGTCCGCTCCCAGTTCTCCCGCGACCATCCCGGCGACGACACCGCCCTGCGAATGGCCCACGAACGCCACTTTGTCCACGTAATCGAGGCCCGCCACATAGGCATAGACGGCACGGGCGTCGTCGATCTCACTCAGCACGGTCATGTCGGAAAAGAAACCGTCGCTGCGGCCATGGCCGTCGAAGTCGAAACGGAGCGAGGCGATGCCGTTCTCGTCCAGCGCCTGCACGATGCTGCGCAGCGGTTCCATCCGCTTGTTGGCCATGAAGCCGTGCATCAGCACGACCATCGGGCACGTCTCGCCTTCCTTCAGGCGGGGCTTGTGCACAATGGCGGACAGACGGCCTTTCGGGCCCGGTATAATCAACGATTCACGTATGGACAATTCTTGCATAATATAAGTTACAAAGATACGCAATAATCTTGAAAAACGGAAAAATGCGTATCTTTGCAAACAATAAGGAATGGCCGGAAAAAGAGTCATCATCATCGGCGCCGGATTCGGCGGACTGCTCTGCGGAAGGGTTCTCTCCCGCAAGGGGTTCGATGTCACCCTGCTGGAACAGGGGCGGCAGGCCGGCGGCGCCCTGCAGACCTTCGTGCGCGAGGGGATCCGTTTTGACACGGGATTCCATTCCGTTGGCGGGCTGCAGCCCGGCGAGCCGCTGGAAGCCATCTTCCGGCCTCTCGGCCTGATGGACCTTCCCTGGGTCCGCACGGACCTCGACGAGATTGTCGGGCAGGGGGACTGCTTTCTGCGTTTGTCCTCGGGCTGGACGGAAGAGGTGGCCCATGTCCTGGGCCCGTACCGACTCAGTTCCTGGCGGTTGAAAGGCGGTGGGAAGACGCTCGCGGACGCCCTCTCCGAGGGCCTGGATGTCCAGCTCAGAAAAAAAGTCGTTTCGATTGAAGACCATGTCGTCACCTGCGAAGACGGTTCCGCCTATCGGGGCGACATCGTGATTGCGGCCATCCATCCGCAAGTGATGGTCAAGCTGCTGAAAGATTCCGTCCGTCCCGCCTACCGCAAGCGCATCGGCATGCTCAAGAACGGGCCGGGCGTTGTGACCGTCAACGCGAAACTGCGTCCCGGGACGCTGCGGTTCATCAATCACAGCATCTTCATCAGGAACAGCGTGATGATCCATTTCGGCGAACCCGACGAAGCCGGCTTCGCCCNNCCCCCGCCGGCGAAGACATGGCCTCCGCCGGCGAAGACCGTCATGCCCGGCTCGACCGGGCATCTCTCGCCAACGAATACATTCAAACGGCCGCCCGGCGCCTCCCGGGCCTCCCGCAAGCCATCGAAAAGTACTGGGTCAGCACCCCGCAGACTTGGGAACATTTCACCGGCACACCCGGCGGCACGGCCTACGGCATTCTGAAATACGGCCCGGAAGATTTCCTTCCGCCCGTCACGCCCCTGCCCTGGCTGTTCCTGACCGGCCAGAACATCGGCCTGCACGGCATCCTGGGAACCGCCGTCTCAGCCATCAATACCTGTAAATCCATCGAATCCATCCTATCATGAACTACGCTCTCGTTACCGGCGGAAGCCGGGGCATCGGCCGCGCAGCCTGCCTTCGTCTTGCATCGCAAGGCTTCGCCATCCTCATCAACTATGTGTCCAACGAAGCCAAGGCGCGCGAAACCGCCGACCTGGTCACCGCCGCCGGCGGCACGGCCGAACTGTTGCGCTTCGATGTGGCAAACGCTGAAGAGACGGACGCCGTCCTCGGCGGCTGGATGGAGGCGCATCCCGACGATTTCATCGAAGTGCTGGTCAACAATGCGGGCATCCGTCGCGACGGGCTGCTCATCTGGACGGAGCCGGAAGACTGGCACCGGGTGCTCGACACGACCCTCAACGGGTTCTACAACGTGACCCGGCCGCTCCTGCAGCCGATGCTGCTGAAAAAACGCGGTCGCATCATCAACGTAGCATCGCTCTCCGGCCTGAAGGGCATGCCGGGTCAGACGAACTATTCGGCCGCGAAGGGAGGCCTGATCGCCGCAACGAAGGCGCTGGCGCAGGAAGTCGGCCGCAAGAAGGTGACGGTCAACGCCATCGCGCCGGGCTTCGTGAAGACCGACATGGTGGAAGGACTCGATGAGGCGACCCTCAAGAAGGACATTCCGCTGCAACGCTTCGGCGAGCCCGAAGAGGTCGCCGCCCTGATCGGCTTCCTCGCCTCCCCCGACGCCGCCTACATCACCGGCGAATGCATCTCCATCAACGGCGGCCTCTACTCCTAGTTGCGATTAATAATGGAAGCTTGAGCCGCCGATGAATTCGCGGACGATCGAGGTCGGCGGGATGTGGCGCATGTCGCCGGGCGTCATGGCGATGGCGCTCCGGATGAGGCCCAGCAGGCGCTGCGCCTCCGGATATGCCAGCGAAGACACCGGAATGACCTGCAGGAGCGGCTCGGCAAAACACTTCAGCATCGGAATCTCGTACTGCAACACCGAATTGAACTCGGCGTCGGCCAGCCGCTTGAACGGCACAATGTATTTCGCCTCGCCTGAGCGGACGCTCGGCCAACGGAGAATCGTGTTCTCGGCCGTCATCCCGCGGAACTGATTGTCGCGCACCATCCGGCGTAACAGCCGGTAATCCGGCGCCGGAATCCGCGTCTTTTCGTCGATGAACAAGGGCGTCAGCACCGAAACATACAGCCGGAACTTCTCCTCCGTCGGAATCTGCGGCGTCAGTCCCGGATTCAAGCCATGGATACCCTCCATGATCAGCACATCATTCTCCGTCAGCTGCAGGAACTGCCCCTCGAACTTGCGCGTCCCCGACGTGAAATCATACTTTGGGATCTCCACCCGCTGCCCCGCCAAGAGTTGCTCCAGCTGCTCGTTGAGGAAGGGCACGTCAAGCGCCTCCAGACACTCGAAATCGTATTCGCCGTTTTCATCCAACGGCGTGTCCACCCGATTGCGGAAATAGTCGTCAAGCGAAATGATGATGGGGTTCAGGCCATTGACCCGCATGTGGAGCGCCAGACGCTTCGAAGAAGTCGTCTTGCCGCTGCTCGACGGCCCGGCGATCAGCACGAGCTTCACACCCGGACGGGCCGCAATCTCGTTGGCAATCTCCGCATACCGATGGTCGTGGAGCGTTTCCGACAGGTTTACCACATAACGCACCTTGCCGGTGGCCATCGCCTGGTTGAGGGTGCGGACATTGTTGTTGCGGAACAGAATCCGCCACATCGACATTTCCTTAATCATAACTATCTGTCTTTCAATATTTCTTTCAAAAATAGCCCGGTATAGGAGCCAGGCGTGGCCGCCACCTGCTCCGGCGTTCCGGCCGCCACGATGGTACCGCCCGCAGCCCCGCCCTCCGGGCCGAGGTCGATGAGCCAGTCCACCGACTTGAGCACGTCCAGGTTGTGCTCGATGATAACCACGGTGTTGCCCTTGTCCACAAGCCGCTGAAGCACGCCGAGCAGCACCTTGATGTCTTCGAAGTGCAGGCCTGTGGTCGGTTCGTCCAGCAGGTAGAGCGTGTTGCCGGTATCCTTGCGCGAAAGCTCGGCCGAAAGCTTCAGGCGCTGGCTCTCGCCGCCGCTGAGCGTGGTGGCGGGCTGTCCGAGTGTGAGATAGCCCAGCCCCACTTCCTCCAGCGTCCGGAGCTTTTGCGCAATCGACGGGATAGGCTCGAAAAACGCCACCGCCTGCGAGATGGTCATGTCGAGCACCTCGCTGATATTCTTTCCCTTGTACTTGACGGCCAGCGTGTCGGGCTTGTAACGGCGGCCGCCGCATTCCCGGCACGTCACCTGGGCCGAAGGAAGGAAATGCATCTCGATGAGCTGCAGCCCCGCACCCTTGCAGGCTTCGCAACGCCCTCCCTTCACGTTGAAAGAGAAGCGGTTGGCCTTGAACCCGCGGATCTTGGCGTCGGGCGTCTGCTCGAAAAGCCGGCGGATGTCGGTCATCACGTCGGTATAAGTGGCGGGATTGCTGCGGGGCGAACGTCCGATGGGCGACTGGTCGATCTCGATGATCTTGTCGATATTGGCGATGCCCTCGATGCGGTCGTACGGCAGTATGTGATATTTGGACCGGTACAGTTTGTTGCTGATGACGGGCAGGAGCGTCTCGCTGATGAGCGAGCTCTTGCCGCTGCCGCTCACGCCGCTCACGCCCACGAACAGGCCGAGCGGAAGCTGGAGCGTGACATCCTTGAGATTGTTGCCGCGGGCACCGCGGAGCGTAATGGCCTTTCCGTTGCCGGGACGACGCTGCGCCGGAATGTCGATCTTCCTGCGTCCCAGCAGATAGTCGATGGTCAGGCTGCAGCCTTCCGCCACGGTTCCGATGGCGTCGGGACGGCCGTTGTAGAGCAGGTATCCGCCCTTGTCCCCGGCGCCGGGCCCCAGGTCCACCAGATGGTCGGCGCTGCGCATCATCTCCTCGTCGTGCTCGACGACCATTACGGAATTGCCCGCATCGCGCAGGGACTTGAGCGACTCGATGAGCTTACGGTTGTCGCGCTGGTGCAGGCCGATGCTCGGCTCGTCCAGGACATACAGCACGTTGACCAGCTGCGAGCCGATCTGCGTGGCCAGACGGATGCGCTGGCTCTCGCCGCCGCTGAGCGTGCGGGTGGCGCGGTCGAGCGACAGGTATTCGAGCCCGACGTCTTTGAGGAAGCCGATGCGGGCGCGGAGTTCCTTCAGGATATCTTCTGCGATCTTCAGCTGCCGGGGCGAAAGGCGCGGCGGCAGCGCGCAGATCCATTCGTACAGCGTCGTGATGTCCATCGCCGACACTTCGGCGATGTTCTTCCCGTCAATCTTGAAATACAGGGCTTCGGCCTTCAGGCGGGAGCCGCCGCACACGGGGCAGGGCGTCTCTTCGACGAAGAGGTCGCGCTTGCCCAGCTTCCATTCGCTTTCGGTATCCTCGTCGAGCGAGAGGCGGGCCAGGATGCCCGGGAAGGTGGACATCTCCATGTCCGCGTCGCTGCTGCCGATACGGAGCAAATCGTCGGACCCGTACAGGATGACCTGCAGGGCCTCATCGGAGATCTCGCTGATGGGCGCGTGAAGCGAAAAACCGTATCTGTGCGAAAGGGCCTCGAGGAAACGGAACGTGGTGTTGCTGCGTTGCGGGCCAAGGAAGGCGATGCCGCCTTCGGCGATCGAGCGGCTGCGGTCCGGAATGAGCTTGTCAAGATCGATGCGGGCCACGGTGCCCAAGCCGCGGCAGTGCGGGCAGGCACCCTGCGGGGAATTGAACGAGAAGGTATGCGGAGCCGGCACGTCGAACGAAAGTCCCGTATCGGGGCAGACGAGGTTGCGGCTGAAGTGCTGCAGGTTGCCATCGTCGAGCGAGAGCACGGCCAGGGAGCCTTTTCCCTGGTTCAGTGCGGCCACCACCGAATCCTTGATGCGCTTGCGGTCGTCGGCGCGGGGCACGAGCTTGTCCACGACAAGTTCCACGAAGTGGATCTTGTAGCGGTCGAGCGGGCCCGCTTCGGCCAGGTCGCACAGTTGTCCATCAATGCGCACCTGGCTGAATCCCTTGCGCTGCAGCTGTACGAACAGTTCGCGGTAATGGCCTTTGCGGCCCCGGACCAGCGGAGCGAGCAGGATGACCTTGCGGCCGTCATAGTGGCTGAGGATCAGGTCTACGATCTCTTCGTCAGTGTAACGGACCATCTCCTTCCCGCTCTCGGGCGAAAAGGCCTGCGAGGCGCGGGCGTACATCAAACGGAAGAAGTCGTAGATTTCGGTGATGGTTCCCACGGTGGAGCGGGGATTCCGGCCGACGGTCTTCTGTTCGATGGCGATGACCGGGCTGAGGCCCCGGATCTCGTCGATATCTGGGCGTTCCAGCACGCCGATATATTGCCGTGCATAAGCCGAGAGCGTGTCCATGTAGCGGCGCTGCCCTTCGGCGCAGATCGTATCGAAGGCAAGCGAACTCTTGCCGCTGCCCGACAGGCCCGTGACCACCACCAGCTTGTTGCGGGGGATGGTCAGGTCGATGTCCTTCAGATTGTGGACGCGGGCGCCTGCGATTTCGATCTGTTCGCTTTCTGCCATCAGAATCGTAGGAAAGGATTGGTTGAACGCTCGTAGCCGATGGACGTGGCCGGGCCGTGCCCGGGAAGAACGGTCGTATCGCCGTCGAGCGTCATGAGTTTTTTCGCGATGCCACCGAGGAGCCGGTCCAGGTCACCTTCCTCGAAATCGGTACGGCCGATGCTGCCGGCGAAGAGCGTGTCGCCACTCAGCACGACGGCATCCGCCTCGCAGTAGAAGCACACGCCGCCAGGGGTATGGCCGGGCGTCGCGAGCACTTTCAGCTCCGTATGGCCGAAACGGATGATATCGCCGTCGGCCAGGTCGGTGAACGGGCCGTCATACGGCTTCATCTCCAGACCCAGTTGGCGGCTCCATTCTTCGCTTTGCGGAAGCAGGGCCCGGTCGGCGGGATGGAGATACACTTCGACAGGCCACTGGGCGGCGGTGTCGGCCAGGCCGAGAATATGGTCGAAATGCCCGTGGGTGAGCAGCACCTTGACGGGCTTGAGTTCATTGATTGCGACAAAATCCACCAATCGCTGGAACTCCCGCCGGCCGTTACAGCCGGGATCGACGATCACACATTCCTTCGTATCGTCCCAGGCCACATAGCAGCAGGTGCGGATCGGATTGAAATAGAAAGTCTTTATTTCCATATTTTTCCTGTCAAGCATACAAAAATACGAAAAGAAGTTGTAATTTTGTTAGACAAACCCAAAAACAACAGGCACCATGCATATCGCGATCGCAGGTAACATCGGCAGCGGCAAGACCACCCTCACCCGGATGCTGGCGGGACATTTCCACTGGACCCCGAAGTTCGAATCGGTTGACTACAACCCCTATCTCGCTGATTTCTACAACGATATGGAGCGTTGGTCGTTCAATATCCAGATTTATTTCCTCAACAAGCGGTTTCTGGACGTGGTCGAGATCAACAAGCACGAGGAGGTCATCGTACAGGACCGCAGCATCTACGAGGATGCCTGCATCTTTGCGCCGAACCTGCACAACATGGGCCTGATGTCGACGCGCGACTACGAGAACTATGCTTCACTCTTCTCGCTGATGGTATCGCTGGTCAAGGCGCCCGACCTGCTCATCTACCTGCGCAGCTCCATCCCGCACCTGGTGGGCAACATCCAGAAGCGCGGCCGTGAATACGAAAGCAGCATCCGCCTCGACTATCTCAAGGGCCTCAACGCTCTCTACGAACAGTGGGTCGAGAACTACAAGGACGGCAAGCTCCTGATCCTCGACGTCGACAAGCTCAATTTTGAAGAACGCCCCGAAGACTTCAGCCGCATCTGCGACCTCATCGAGGCCCAACTGCACGGCCTGTTCTGACAGCAGGCCGACGGGACGCAATCCGTAATCCGTATGATGACGATTGACAACACCCCCGACGAACGGCTGGACGCCCTGTTCGCCGGGCAAAAACGATTTTTCCGCACGGGCGCCACGCTCGATCCGGCCTTCCGCTACATGCCCTACAAGCACTTCAAATTGCTGAAGCGGATGGTGTAGCCATTTTTGGTTTATATAATCATTAATCATACACAGCCATGAAACAAAAAGAATTGTACGTGTCGCCGGTGACGGAATGCATCGCCCTGAACACGAGCCATCATCTTTTGGAACTTTCAGACCAGAGCGGTCAGGCCGGCGGCGAAGACGCTTCGGCCATCACGGGCACCTGGTAAACGGAAAAGGAGGAATTGAAGATGAAGAAATTCTTATTCCTGGCGACCCTGGCCGCATGCCTGTGCTGGGGCTGCGCCGAAGAACTCCTGCCGGAAGAACCGAAGCCCGTGGAAGGAACCCACGTGGCCACCCTCTCCGTGGGAATCGAATCAGAAACCGGCGCCACCAAGGCGACATTTGTCGGCGACCAGACTTTCCAGTGGCAAGCAGGGGACCAGATTGGCGTGTACTTGTATTCAACCACCTTGGAGAATGTAACCGGCGCCTACAACGAACCCGGCAAGTACGGACCCTGGATCGCCCCGTTCGACCTGAAGAGCGGCGCCGGCACCGCGTCGGGCATCTTCTCGCGCGAGCTGAACGACGGCCTGGGCGAATGCTACGGCAACGTGGCCATCTACCCGTACACTTCCGGTTCCCGATATGCCTACGCATCGGACAACACGAAGGGGACGCTGACCTTTAACCTGCCTTCCGACTATACGGAGCTTGAGGACCTCAACCTGGTTCGGATGCCCATGGCGGCGGTCCTCGACATGGACGCTGCCGGCGCAAAGAAGAACTTCACGCTCAAGCACCTGGGCGGTGCGGTCAAGATAACTTTGCTGAACGTTCCGGCCAAAGCCAAATACTTCAAGCTCACGGCCGCAGAAGGAGGGAACATCTCCGGCGACTTTACCATCACCCTGGCCAATGTAGGCACCGGGACCCTGCAGGGAACGGGCAGCGGAAATACCGTCCAGCTCTCCCTCAAAGAAGGGAAGGCGGCATCGGAACTCGTGATGTACTTCCCCGTCCCGGCCGGCACCTACAAGTTCAAGATGTCGGTCTATGGCGACGGCATCACTTATCTGGAGGGCTTCGGCGGCAATACGGCCAATACCATCGGCCGCGGCAACATCCTCCAGATGCCGGCCATCCCTATCCCCGAACCCAACCTGGGACCGTATAGCGAAAACCTCGACCCGGCTTCCAAGGCTTCCGGCCTCACCTACCAGATGAACGTGTACAGTTTCAAGGACTCCGACGGAGACGGCATCGGCGACTTCCCCGGCATCGTCTCGGAACTGGACTACCTGGACAAGCTGGGCATCACCGCCATCTGGCTGTCCCCGTCCCAGCTCGCCCAGTCCTACCACGGGTATGACGTGAAGGACTATACGAAACTGAATCCCCTCTACGCCGGCGGCGGAACGCCGAACCATACGGAAGCGGCCGCAGAGACCGCTTTCCAGAACCTTATCAACGCAGCCCATCAGCACAACATCCGCATCTACATGGACTACGTGATCAACCACACCGGCGACCAGCACCCCTGGTTCCTGGATGTTAAGGAGAACGGGCCGGCCAGCGCGTACTGGAACTACTATGCGGTTTCTGCCGATCCTTACAACGATGTCCACAATAACCTGATTCCGCAGATTCCTACCTCTTGGGATGTGGATTATCTGAATGACAACCGGTGGTGGCCGCTCTTCTCCGGAGCCGGAAAGAGCCCCGTCCGCTATGCGGTCGAACTGGACTGGACGAATGCTTCCGCACCCTCCATCACGGTTTCCGAAACGACCGAGGCGGTGACTTCAGGCGACACCTACAACAATCCGGCCCGCTATCTGTTCTGGGGGAACGGACAGTACACCCCGTTCGCCGACAACGGCACGAACAAGTACCGCGTGGTCCTGGATTACCAGTCCGACTGGGGCTGCCTGGTGCGGACGACCAACAACAACGACGACTGGTCCGACGGGACCAAATGGGGCTTTGCTTCCGGAAAGGATCAGATTCAGAAGGGCGTAGCGCACGTGCTTACGTCGACGGAGAGCAACAATATCCTCATGCCGGACGGCACGCTGTACTACTATTACTCCGCATTTTCCACAGGCATGATGCCTGACTTGAATTACAACCATTCGAACGTCTGCGAGAATTCCCCGGCCTTCCAGGCGATCGTTGCCAGTGTGAACAAATGGCTGGATATGGGTCTGGATGGTCTCCGCCTGGATGCCATCAAACATATTTATGGCAATGAGAGCGGCGATGCAGGCAGTGAAAACCGCGAATTCTGGCAAAAGTTCTACAATGCAGTCAATGTGAATTACCAGGCCAAGGTCTCCGCACGCAGCAACCTCACCGGCACCTCCGACGCCAACATCTTCATGGTCGGGGAAGTGCTTTCCGACGAAGACCATTGCAAACCTTTCTATGCGGGTTTACCCGCCATCTTCGAATTCCAGTTCTGGTGGGATCTAAGAACCGCCTTGAACGGAGAGTCCAAAGGGAGTTTCGTCAGTGGCCTGTGTGATCGTTTTTATCGGCACAAGGAAGTGCGGGAAGGCGCTTCCCAACCCGGGGCGGCCATTTCAACGCCCAAGCTGTCCAACCATGATGAAGACCGTACGGCTTCAGAACTGGGTAAGTATATGCCCAAGATGCGCCTGGCCGCCACAGTGCTCCTGACCGCCCCCGGCCGCCCCTTTATCTATCAGGGAGAGGAATTGGGTTATTGGGGCACCGGCGCCGGTGGCGATGAGTATCGTCGCGCCCCCATCCTTTGGACCACAAACCTCTCCAGCGCGGCCATCCACGGCGTCAACGACAAATACGACGTCGTTATGCTCACGCCTTCCATCTCCGTGGCTTCCCAAGCCGCTGATGAAGAGTCGCTCCTGACCCTCTACCGCCGCTTCGCCTATGCCCGCAATACAAATCCGGCCATGGCGGACGGGTATCCGGAATACGACAATAAGACAGCCGACAATGCCAACATCATGGCCTGGTACATGCACCAGCAGAGTGGCGGCGACAAGGTTTGCCTGGTGATGCACAACATCTCCCGATACACCCAGACGGTCCAGCGCTGGGACGGCGACAATGTCAGCAACAGCACCATCCTCGTAGCCAGCGACCCGATCAGCATTTCCACCGACGGCGGCAAGTTCGTGACCATGCCGCCCTACAGTTCCGTGGTCTTTGCCCTGAACTAGGCTGTGGCGTTTTGTATGAGCAAGCGGCGGCTCCAACCTTCACGTTGAAGCCGCCGCTGAAAGTATTAGAAATCGTCCGTTAGCTATATCCTAATAAGGATAAGAAGGATAAGGGCAATCAGTATTGACAAAACTGATTGTCCCCGATGAAATATCGAAAATAAGGACTTTTCCGTTTATTTCTGCCGCATTGGTAACAACATAGTTATCACTCGGGTATGATTTAGTCCAAGTTCCTTTCGTCCGAATCTTAAATTGATCGCCATTGGTAAAGGTATATCCTTTTAGAATGCAATGACTACCGTCTGTAAGCATATTAACATCTGCACTCCAACTGTTCATCGTTCCACAAAGCCCCCAATCATCGCTGACCGTTAGCTTTTCATACGGAGTTATGGTGAGCGGCGGCATCACCAAGACATCAGCCCGTCCAAGGTCAGGCTGGGCCTTGAGATTATCCTTCTTCCAAACAAGCACATCATTCTTGTCGTAGATGTAGAAAGATAGCTTTGGCTTGGAGAGTGTAGGAACGGGAAAAACAAAATCCCATTTGCTTTCCGAATCATTCGTGTAATTGAGCCAGACCGTATTCTGAGTATCATCAGCTGCGCCATCAAGCGCCAGCGCATCCGTACCGGCATTGGCCGGATTGATATGATAGTCACCGTAGATCTGCTGGCCGTTCACGCTCATACCGATGGAGTGTGCACCAGCAGGCAGGTTGTTGATGGTCACCTTCACGGCTGCACCCGCATGCTTGAACCGAATGGGATCCGAACTGTTGCTTAAGGAAGCGACAAGCGGCGTCAGCATTTGGCCGGAGGTGTATCCATAGTACCCTTCAAGAAGTTTGAAGTACATGGTCCCGTCAGACACATTATTCTTGTCCGTCCCGGTTCCCTGCCACGGGAAGAAAGCGGCGGCGGCATGTTCGTTTGTGAAATCACCATAATCCCAGGAAAACTCCCCACTGGTAGTTCCGCCGTCTCCCACAAGGGTGAAGGGCTGATTCTTATCAGTCCAGTTATCATTCACATAGATGCCGATCTTGTCGTCCTTTGCCCATACGAGTGCATTGGCGTCATTGATGTCGGCCTTCGTTGCAAAATTTTCGATGGACGCCTTGAAGGTAATGGCCTTGGGGGTAGCGTCCTCCTGCTCCAAGCCCTGGCACGAGAAGAGTGCAAGGGTAGCCATCGCTGCAAGATAAAATACTTTTTTCATGACTGCCTCCTTTTTATTCTTCGTCCCAGGAACCGTTAACAGTATTCATTTTTTCAGCATCTCCACTGCCAATCAGCAGTGCCCCTTTGGGCTGTATGTAATACAGCGTCGTCAGAGGTTTTTCGTAGGTTCTTTTCATTTTTGAATAGCAATATTATTGATTATGAATAGACAACCTTTTATTACTCTTACTCCGTCACGCCCATCAGGCGGCGGATTTCGATCTTGGCCTCACGCCAGCGGGGAACGTCGATTTTTGTGCCGATGACTTCAACGACTTTGGCAGCGAGGGCGGAGCCCACTTCACCACAGACCTTCAGCGGCATGCCGTTGGCGTGCGCGTAGAGGAAGCCGGCGGCGTAGGTGTCGCCTGCGCCGGTGGCGTCGACCGCCTCGCCCGGCCATGCGTCGATGAAATGGAACTCGTCGCCGCACTGGATCATCGAACCGTCCTTGCCGATCTTCACCACCGCGATGTCCGCCATCTCCGACATCGCCTGCAACGCCTCCCGCGGCGGCCGGTGCGTAAACGCAGCCGCCTCCGTCTCGTTCGCGAAGACAATGTTCACATAGTTCTTCACGATGTCCTGCAGGAACACGTTGTTCGACTCCACGACGTTGTACGATGCCATGTCGAGCGAAATGATCATCCCGCGCTCCCTGCCCATCTCCACCGCCCGGCGCACCAGATACTGGTTCTGCACCAGATAACCCTCGATGTGCAGGTAATCGTAGCCCTCGAAATACTCCGGCTTCAGGTCGTCCGGCCCCAGCTGGAGCGCAGCGCCCAGATACGTCGCAAACGTGCGGTCTGCATTCGGCGCCGTGATGAACACCATCGCCCGGCCCGAAGAAACCGTACCCACCAGCAGGTTCGACTTGATGCCGTTCTGCATCTGTGACTGACGGAACAGCGAGCCCAGCTCGTCGTCCCCCACCTTGCCGATGTAACCCGAAGGCATGCCCAGGATGGACGTCGCCGACACCGTGTTCGCCGCCGAGCCGCCCGCCACATACTGAACACCCAACTCCTTGAGATCCGCCCAGATCGTGTTGCCCGTCTGCGCATCCACATGCTGCATGCTGCCCAGCGGAAGATTGTACTTCCGCAGCAGCGTATCGTCGGGAAGCACTGCCAGGATGTCGGTCAGTGCATTCCCGATACCAAGAATCGACTTCATGCTATCCCCAGAGGCTGCGCGGGTAAACACCCTTTTCAATCAGTTCACCAATCTTTTCCACGACGAACGGCCGGTCTTCCTTGTAGGTGACGCCGAACCACTTCGCGTCGCAGTTGAGCACCTTGAAGGTGGCATCGTTCCGCTTGATCAGCACGTCGGCCACATACGGGATGAAGAACTCCGCCTTGGGGTTCGTCTTCACGTCATCCGACCGGAGGAAAGTCCGGAAAAGCTCTTCCGACCAGCCGAAATAGTCGGGCGTGAAGCCCCAGAAGTTCATCGACACCAGGCTGTCTTCCGACACCTCGTGATCGATACCCTTCTCCGCATAATACACCTTGCCGTCGGCCTTCCGCTGGATGGCGGTCCGCTCGGTGACGGTCGACAGGCAGGCGTTGTCGTCGAGCTCGCACACGCCGCGCGACACGCTGCCGAAATCGGAGAGCGTGTTCTTCAGATAATATCCCACCAGCGCATACTTGCCCCGCATGCCCTCGACGCCGCGCAGGAAGTCTGCGATGGCCACGAAGCCCTCGCGTCCGTAGAAGTCATCGGAATTGATGACGGCAAACGGCTCGTGGATGACATCTTTCGCCATCATCACCGCATGGTTCGTACCCCAGGGCTTCTCCCGGCCTTCCGGAACGGTAAAACCTTCCGGAAGGTAGTCCAGTTCCTGGTAAACGAATTCCACGTCGATCTTCCCGCCGAAACGCTCTTTCGAGTATATCTTCTGGAAAGCCTCGGCGAAGGAATGCCGGATGACGAAGACGACCTTGCCGAATCCGGCCTGGATCGCATCGTAGATCGAGTAGTCGATGATCGCCTCGCCGCAGGGGCCGAGACCGTCCATCTGTTTGAGGGAGCCGTAGCGCGAACCCATGCCGGCCGCCAGCACCAGTAAAGCAGGTTTCATAGATCGTCTGTTATTTGAATTCGATGACCGCCGCAGTACCGGCCTCGACGACATACGTGTCGCCGACGCGGACCCGCTCGGTGGTTATCACGTTTTTACCTTTGTTCGGACACTTGGCGGTGATTTCGGAGAAGTGGCTCCAATCCACCGTGTAGTCTTCCTTGCCGCCATTGAGGATGGTCATCACAGCCTCGCCCTTCACCGTCCGGAAATACACGTACACGTTGCGGGAATCGGGACGGAAATGGATGAAATTGCCCTGTGCGATGGCCTTGGAGGTCTTTCTCCAGGTGAACAGGTCGGACACATAACGCTGCAGGGCGAGCTGGCTGCGCGTGAATTCGCCCCACGGCATGTCGACGCGCTCCTGCGAATGGCCGACCGTGCCGTCTGCGCTCTGCAGGCCGTATTCGTCGCCATAATAGAGCTGCGGGACACCGCGCATCGTGGCCAGCATCGCGTAGGCCATCTTCATCTTGTCGGCATCGCCGCCCAGCTCATGGGCCAGGCGCGGCGTATCGTGGTTGCCCAGGAAGACCAGGATGTCGGAAGGATCTTCATACAGCCAGTCGAGCGCCAGGGAATTGTAGATGCGCGTCATCGAAGGCTCCCAGGACGTACCTTCGTCCCGGAGTGCGGAAAGCGTGGCGAACATCAGCGGGAAATCCATCACCGAAGGGAGCTGGGAGTTGTAGCCGTCGAACTGCTTGCGGCCTTCCCAATAAGCGCAGGAAGCCACGTCGCCGAACCAGACCTCACCCACGATGTTCAGGTTCTTGTACTCGTTGCGGATGGCCTTGGTCCAGTCCGCAATACCCTTCTTGTCGGAATACGGGAACGTGTCCACGCGCAAGCCGTCGAGGTCGGCCCACTCGACCCACCAGACCGCCATCTGCGTCAGATACTGCAGCACAAGCGGATCGGCGAGGTTCATGTCGGGCATCGTTACATCGAACCAGCCCGTGACGCAGGACTCCTTGTCCACCTGGGCGGCATGCGGGTCGCTGTGGGTGGACATCGCCGCATTGGTGCGGATCAGGCGGTCCGCACGGCGCGAGAGGTTCTCGGGATGGTTGATCCACGTCTCGGACGGGAGGTCGTCCATCCACCAGTGCGCCGTACCGCAATGGTTCGGCACCATGTCCATGATGACCTTCAGGCCCTTGGCATGCGCCTTTTCCACGAAGGTGCGGTAGAGCTCGTTCGAGCCGTAACGCGGATCGATGCGGTAGTAGTCGGCGCAGGCATAGCCGTGATAGGAGTAGTCTTTCTCGTTGTCGAACAGCAGCGGCGTGGGCCAGATCGTGGTCGCACCAAGCGCGACGATGTCGTCGAGATGGTCGATCATGCCCTTGAGGTCACCGCCGTGGCGGCCGCCCAGGTTCGTGGGATCCGCCTTCTCCTCGGCATCCTTGGAAGAATCGTTCTTCAGGTCGCCGTTGGCGAAACGGTCGGGCATCAGCAGGTACACGGCATCCGACGGGCCGAAGGAAGCGCGCCGTGACGAGCCGTCGCGACGCTTCAGGAACTCATACTCGAAGTCGAGGTTGCGGCCGTCAGGCGTCACCACCGTGAAAGTATAGACGCCGGGGTTCAGGAGACGGTTCGTGATCTTCACGTTCACGAACAGGTAGTTCGGATTGTTGGTCGAGATGACCTTTCCGACCGTGATTCCCTTCACGGTTGCTTCGGAGTTGACGGTGGAGCCGGCAATCCGGTCGCCGTAGATCATCAACTGCAGGTCGGTATCCATGCCGACCCACCAGCACGGCGGCTCGACGCGGTCAATGCCGCCGGCCCATGCGGACGTAGCACAAATCATCGCCACGCAAAATGCAAGAAACTTACTCTTCATCGTTATTCAATTCGGTTTCGTCACAGTCGCCGAAGCAGTCTCCGACGCTGAAAATGATATGATATCCGTGAGGCGGCAGCGTAAAGAAGCTGTCAGTGGTCACCAGATGGTTCTCCACCTTGTAGGTCACCTGCTCATCAGAGAAGTTGAACATCGCCAGGCACATGTCACCCTCGGCTTCGCGCTCGAAAGCGAAGACCTGTTCCGGATGGTCGGTCGGCAGGATAGCCATCGAGCCGCCCCAGGGCGCCGTCCACAGGCAGGAATGCATGTCGCGCAGCTTGATAAGCTCGGTGTAGAGCGTATTCATGTCCATCGGGTCACTGCTCCAGTCGATCGGGTCCTTCTCGAAGAATTCCAGCCGCTTCGGCAGGCCGATCTCGTCGCCGTTGTAGAGCATCGGGATGCCCGGGAGCAGGAAGGTCAGCACGGTGAACTGCTTGAGCGCCGGGCCGTACATTTCTTCGTTCGTGCCGGACCAGGAATTCTGGTCGTGGTTCGAAATGAAGTTCATCGCCAGCGTTCCGAACGGCATCCCCGTCTCGTCGGCGTAGTTCACGTAGAAATCAGCCAGGTCGTTCGCGTTCTTCTTACCGGCACACAGGTCATACCACAGGTGCATCTGGCGCCATGCGTAGTACGCGTCGAACGCATCCTTCTGCAGGGCGGGCGTCTCCGCCTCAGCCAGGAAGAACAGTTCGCCCGGGCGCTGGTCGCGGAAATCGGCGAACGCCTTGTTCCAGAAATCCGTCGGCACCTCGCTGGCCACGTCGCAGCGGAAGCCGTCCACGCCGCGGTCAATCCAGAACTGCATTTGCGATTCCATGGCATCATAGACTTCGGGGTGGTTCACGTAATCCAGGTGGGCGATGTCGGTCCAGTCATACTGCGTGGCCAGGTTGCCCAGCGAGTCGAGATAGTACCAGTCCTTGTGTTCGCGGGTCCACGCGTGGTCGCGGCCGGTATGGTTGGCCACCCAGTCGAGGATCACCTTGAAGCCCTTCTCATGGGCGGCAGCCAGGAAGTGGTCGAAATCTTCCAGCGTGCCGAACTCGGGGTTGACGGCACAATAGTCCTGCACGGCATAGTAGCTGCCCAGCGTGCCCTTGCGTCCCTCGACGCCGATGGGATGGATGGGCATCAGCCAGAGGATGTCGACGCCCAGTTCCGCAAGACGGTCAAGCTGCGGTTCCACGGCGGCGAAAGTGCCTTCCTGGGAGAACTGGCGCACGTTGACCTGGTAGATCACGGCCTTCTGTACCCAGTCGGCGTGACGGACATTCGTGAAATTGCCTTCCGGTACCTGTGAGCGGTGGCAGGCCGCCAGGCACAGGACCGAAAGCAGGAGGATCAGGGTCTTTTTCATATTGTCGGATTATTTGATGATGACATAGGAAACGGGATCGACGTCCACGGAGAAGGTGTTCTTTCCGTTACAGGTCAGTCCGCATGGAAGGGCGATGTCGACGCGGCGGGCTTCCTCTCCCTTGTTGAGCACCGTCACCACGGTCTCGCCCATGTAGGTGCGGAAGTAAGCCAGCACGTCCTTGTCGGCCTCGATCAGCTTGTAGTCGCCGTAGATCAGCGGCATTGAGGAGTTGTGCATGCGCGCGAGCTTCACGGTCGTCGCAAGCACGTCCTGCTCGCCGGGCAACAGGCCCTTGAACTGCATCCAGCGGCGGTTGTCGGGATCGTTCGCACCCGGCTGGCCGTATTCATCGCCGTAATAGATGCAGGGGACGCCGGGAATCGTGAAGTTCAGCGCGTGGAGCATCTTCAGGTACTTGTATCCCACGGGGTTGGTAACCTGGATGTCGCGATGCCAGCCGGCAGCCTTCTGGTCCTCGTCCTGGCTCACGTCGCCGCTGGCCAGGCATACATAGCGGGAGCGGTCGTGGTTGCCGGTGATGTTGCCCATCAGATGGTGCGAGCCATACACCGAAAGGTCTTCCGCGATGCGGCCGGCCAGGCCCTCGAACGAGCCGTCCGGACGCGTGGTCGCCCAGATATAGGTATCATAGACGTTGAAGTCGAACTGCGCGTCCTGCATGCCGGGCTTCACGTACGAATTGATGAGCGCCGTGGAACCGTAGGTCTCGCCGATCTGGTAGAAGGTGCGGCCGGGGAGGCTGTCGATGAGCTTGCGGGTGAGCATCCGCCAGTACTGCTCGGGCACATGCTTGGTGGCATCGTGGCGGAAGCCGTCGAAATCGAAATGCTGCACCCAGAACAGCGCGGAGTCGGTGAGCTGCGCACAGATGTCGGCCCGTTCCAGATCGAGCGTGGGGATATGGTCGTCAAACCAGGTGGTCAGGCGGAATTCGTCGTAGAGCTGGCGGTTCGGGCGGCCGTCCGGCGTGTCGGAGGGCGTAGTCCAGTCGGGATGGGCCGTGAGCGTGGGACTCTGGATATGCATGTGGTTCGACACGTAGTCGAGGATCACGTTCTTGTTGTCCTTGTGCGCCTTGTCGAGCAGGTCGCGGAGCTCCTCCTCCGTGCCGTAGCGCACATCCACTGCCGTGGCGTAGTACGGCCAGTAGCCGTGGTAGCCGCTGAACTGCGTCTCGGGATCGTGGATCCGACCCCAGGCGTTATACGGGTTCTGCGTGATGGGCGAAAGCCAGATGGTGGTCACGCCCAGCGAATCGAAGTACCCGCTTTCGAGGGTCTTCGTCACGCCGAGGATGTCGCCACCCCAATAGTCCACCTTGTGATGGACCTGCGGGCTGTTGAGCGGCATGTCGTTGTCGGTGCGACCGTCCACGAACCGGTCGATCATCAGGGAATAGAGCACCTGCGCATGCTTGTCGGTGCGTTTCAGGTCTTTCGTATCGCGGATCACACGGCCCTTGCAGAGCGGGACGAGGATGTCGTTGCCGCAGCCGTCCGCATTGGCACTGAAGGCCCGGATGTACGAGCGTTCCATCTTGCGGGCGTTGCGCGGGACGGTGATCTCGAGCTTGCTGTCGTCAATCACGCGGATGCCGTGGTCCTTGTCGAGAAGGGTGTTCTGCCAGAGCACCTGCACGTCTTCCGCCCCGTTCTCGATCAGGATGAAGAAGCGGTCGTCCTTCCCGGGAACGGGCGCCGTGGTGATGAAGGGCACCTTTGCCGGATCGCAGCCTTCCAGCTTGGCGGGCAGCATGTTCTTGACGGGAAGCGCGGCCTTCTGGCCGGAAGAGGTGATCTCGACATACGTCAGGAACGGCGTTTCCGGCTTCGTTACCAGCCAGGCGGTGTCCATTTCGGGCAGGGTCGGGAAATAGTCGCGCAGGATGATCTGCGTGCTGTCCTGCTGCGCCAGGCACGGCGAAGCGAGCGGTGCGGCGTCGAACAGCGGCGCCGTCGTAACTCTCACGTGGCCGCATCCCGCCGCCACGAGACCCATTGTCAAAATAAATAATATCTTTCGCATACTACGACTCTTTCTTTACGTCATCCCCGGCTTGCCCGGGGATCTTTTTACTGCAGGAACACGGCTGACGCATAGGGACCCAGCGACAGCAGGCCGGTCGATCCGTCCGCCAGGCCGTTCGACACGATCATCTTGTCGGTCATGAAGCCGCTCACCGCGAACGCGGCAGAACCGCTGCCGAAGTTGTGGGCCACCAGTACGGTCTGGCCTTCATAGCTCATCTTCCAGAGCGCCACGGCGGAGTTCGGGCTGCTGACGGGCTCGATTTCACCCTTTGCCAGGGCCTTCCAGGCATTCCGGGCCTGCGCGAACTTGCGATAGACACGCAGCACGGACGCGTCGTTCTGCTCCTGTGCTTCGACCGAGATATCTTCCGAAAGCATCGAATTGTCCACCTTTCCGTTCAAGGCCGAGGAAGGAACGCTGCCGCTGCGGGTCCATTTGATGGGCGTACGCACATACTCGTCGCCCCGGCTCTTGTCGCCCCAGTAACCGAGTTCTTCACCCTGGTAGATGAAGGGCTTGCCGGGAGAGGTCAGCAGCACGGCTGCCGCCAGTTTTTCCTTCGCCACGTCGCGGCCCAGGTCGCTGGCGGCGCGGTC
>LUZE01000160.1 GCA_001602845.1 Bacteroidales bacterium Bact_13
CGGCAAGACGCTGGTGGCGGTGCTGGCGGCGATGATGGCGCTCGACAATGGCTATCAGGCCTGTGTGATGGCGCCGACGGAAGTGCTTGCCAATCAGCATTATAATAGCATACAGAAGTTTCTGGCGCCGTCCGGGGCGCGGGTGGCGCTGCTGACTGGCAATACGAAGCAGAAGGATCGCGACGCGATCCATGCAGGGCTGCTGGACGGGACGGTGCAGATCATCGTGGGGACGCATGCGCTGATCGAGGATACGGTACAGTTCCGCAACCTGGCGTTGGCGGTCATCGACGAGCAACACCGGTTCGGCGTGGAGCAGCGGTCGAAGCTATGGTCGAAGTCGGCCATCGCGCCGCACGTGCTGGTGATGACGGCGACGCCGATTCCGCGGACGCTGGCGATGACGCTTTACGGCGATCTGGACGTATCGGTGCTGGACGAGTTGCCGCCGGGTCGCAAGCCGGTGGAGACGGTGCACTGGACGGAGAACCGGCGGGGCGACCTCTATAATTTCATGCGGCAGCAGATCGGGCTGGGGCGGCAGATATTCGTCGTGTACCCGCTGATCAAGGAGTCGGAGAAAATGGATTACAAGAACCTGGAAGAGGGATACTTACATATCACGGAGGCGTTTCCGGCGCCGAAGTATGTGACGGCGGTGGTGCATGGGCAGCAGAAGGCGGAGAACAAGGCGTTCGACATGGATCTTTTTGCGCGGGGGAAGGCGGACATTCTGGTGGCGACGTCGGTGATCGAGGTGGGCGTGGATGTGCCGAATGCGTCGGTGATGGTGATCGAGAGTGCGGAGCGCTTCGGGCTGTCGCAGTTGCATCAGCTCCGGGGGCGGGTAGGCCGCGGGGCTGAGAAGTCGTATTGCATACTGATGACGGGTTACAAGTTAAGCACCGAGTCGCGGCAGCGGATCGATCTGATGTGTGCGACGTCGGATGGTTTTGAGTTGGCGGAGGCGGATCTTCGGATGCGGGGGCCGGGCGATTTCGAAGGGACGCGCCAGAGCGGGCTGGCCATCGATCTGCACATTGCCGATCTGGCGAAGGATTCGCCGGCGTTGGTGGAGGCGCGCGAATTGGGCGAGGCCATCCTGGCCGCCGACCCTGCGCTCGAACTTCCGCGCAACCGCCTTCTCGACCGCCAGCTCCGCACCCTCCGCTTCGACACCACCTTCAAAGACTACTCGAAAATTTCCTGATTAACGTCATGCCCGGACGATTTCGCCGGCGGAGACATACCAGAGCCAGCCTTCGACGGAGGGATAGCCCATCTGTTGCATGAGGGAGACGTAGTCGCGGACCTGGCGGCGGTGGGCGGCATGGGACGCGCCGAACTTGTAGTCGATGACGATGACGCGGCTGCCGTCGGGCGCCAGCAGGACGCGGTCGGGCCGGTAGATTTCGCCGTCGCCCGTCACGATGGACGCCTCGTTCAGTACGCGGTATGTGCCGTCGAACCAGTGCCGGCCGCCGCTGCGCCGCTCCAACTCCTCATCGACGATGACCCGCGCCATCTTCTCGTGCTCCTCGATGCCCATCCTGCGCGCCGACGCCTCGGCCGAGAAATAATCCTCGCCCTGCAATGACAACCGCAGCCGCTCGTCGGTCGTCGCCGACTTGAATGAAGGCATCGGATCTTCCTCGATGACCTGTTCATCGGACTTGCCCGTGAAAGGGATTCGTTCACCTCTCACATACTGTCGCAGAGTATCAAGCAGCCCGTGATTCTTCAGGTGAAGGAAAAGCGTATTCTCAATACTGGTAGGATTCTTATTGTCGTCTTTCGTAGCCGGCGCATAAATCAGCAGCCGGGATTGCGCCCGTGTGAAGGCGACATACCAGTTGTTGATGACATCGATGTGCTGGAGTGTCTTTTCCTGCTCGTATTCCTCAGCAAAAATGGTGTTCTCCAACCCCGACGCCTTGATCGGCACCATGCCGATCGCATCGAACGGAGCCGGCTTTCCGGCCGTTTTGCACCAGAGGAGCGACGCCCTCCTGGCGTTGGTGATAAAGTTTTCCGTACAGAAAGGAATGATGACCGCCTGCTTTTCGAGCCCCTTCGCCTTGTGGATCGTCATCACGCGCACGGCATCCTGACCGACGGGCGCGGAAATCTTCTTCTTGCTCCCGGACTCATCCCACCAAAGCACGAAATCCCGTAGTGAAGAACCATATTTGTCCTGGTATTCAAGCACGGCGTCGAGGAAGGCCAGGACAAAGGGCATTTCTTCCGGACCAGGACGGAGTCCTGCATGGCCGAGCAGCTGCTCGCACGTCTCGTAGAGCGACCCAGCCTTGATTGTCGACACAAGCTCCTTGTAGGGACCTGCTTGCAGGTCGCAGACGGGATCTTCGGGATGAACCATCCAAGCCAGCACCGACATCAGCCGGGAAACACAGGGCGCACTGCCGATGCGAAGCGAATCTTCCGTCAGGACGGGAATCGGCGGGTTGGCATTGATCAAAGCGTCTGCCGCCCGCGCCCCTTCCCGGTTCCGGCGAACAAGAACGGTAATATCCCGGAAGGAATAACCTTCCTGGCGAAGTTCCCGGACATCCCGGACCATCCGATCCAGCGCTTCCTGCTGCCAGTCATGCTTGTCTTTCTTCCGCATATGGCTTTCATCGAGCAGGAACTGCACCCGCACGTAACCTTGCGGTTCGCCCTCGCGTTCCGGAGGAATGATCTGCTTGCACGAAGCGTACACCCGGCGGACCTCATCATTATCGACCAGGTTTCCGATGTCTCTGAAAAAGTCGTTGTTGAAATAGACAACAGCTTTGCCGCTACGCCAGTTGTTGTCGAGTGGCACTTCCTTGACGACGCCCCGGTTGAGTTCAGCCTTGATCTTGCTGCCCATCAGGTGCCAGTCGGAACCGCGCCAGCGGTAGATGGACTGTTTGACATCACCCACCACAAGGTCGCAGCCGCCGGAGGCCTGGCTGTTGCGGAACAGCGGCCGGAAATTGTCCCATTGCATCCGGGAGGTGTCCTGGGCCTCGTCGAGCATCAGGTGGTCGTATCGATTGCCGACCTTTTCGTACACAAAGGGCGTGTCATCCTCGCCGATGATGCCGCTCAATATGTTGTTGGTCAAAGCATTGATGACGATGTTGTTGCTGCGGAGCACTTCGTCGAGCGTATTCTTCAGTTCCCGGTAGATGCCTGTCAGATAGAGGTTTTCACGGATTTTCAGGGCGGTGAAATAGTTTACACATTCGGTCTGGAACAGCGCAATCCCTTCTTCGACCAGGACGGACAGCGCCTCCCTTTCGGGGAACGAATCGATTTTCTCCCGCAGAAAGTCCGCACGGGGTTCGGTGTAAGTACCTTCAGACCAGTCGCGGAAGTCTTTCAATATGATGGAATTTCCGGATTTGAAGGTGCTGAATTCCAGCCCGTTTCTTTTTAGGAGCCCTTGCATCTGATCCGTGATATGCCGGGCTTTCTGCTCGAACGAGCGGATGATCTGATCCATCTGGCGGAGGAATTCACGCAGTTGCCCCTTGTGCTCCTTTTCATCAAAGATCGTCTGCCCGTCGTTTTCGGCGTTGAACGACCGGTTCTGAAGCAGGAAAGCTTCGCTGAGGAACTGTTTGGCCATGTTCAGGAGGGCCTGGTCGATGCGCCAGCTTTTGCCTTGTTCCACGTTGTCGAGCGAGTATTCCTTGAGCCAGTTGAACAGCTCTTTCTTTTCGGGATCTTCGGTCGAAGCGATGACCCGGTCGACTACTTCCCCCAGGATATCTTCCGGATCCAGTTCCAGACGATATGAAGCGTACTGCCCGATCTCCCGGGCGAAGGAGCGCATCACGGTCTGGAAAAACTTGTCGATGGTGCTGACCGAGAAGGCGGAGTAATCGTGCAGCAGGTGGCGGAGGCGTTTTTTCGCTTGCGGGGCTTTTTCATTCCCGGGCAGGGAAGCCTCATACAGCTTCTTGATGATGCGCGCCTTCATTTCGCCGGCGGCCTTGTTGGTGAAGGTTACGGCCAGGATGTGCCGGTAACTTTGAAGGTCGCTGTCGGGGGCCATCAGCAACTGCAGGTAGCGTTCCGTCAACTGATGGGTCTTACCGCTTCCGGCGGAAGCCGTCATTATCGTTACTCCTTGTTGCATAACCTTTTGAAAATACAGTATTTGCAAACTGATTCAGTGGGATCTCCCGCGGTTCCGGGCCCGGGCTCGAACGGCTTTTCCCGGTCGAAAATCTCTTCGAGGATCTTGACGAGTTGCGTCTTGAACTTATCCAGCTTATCGACCGGGGTCACGCTGTATTTGGGTGTCTCCTTGAAAAGTGCGCGAACGGCATAGATGCAGGGTGCGTAATGGATACTGCTGTCTGATTCCGGATTCAAACTCATCAGCAGGGAGTAAAAGTCCAACTGGAATTGAATGGCGTCCTTCTTGTCTCCATCCACACGTCCTGTCTTGTAATCGACCACGCGCACAAGGCCTGGTAGCGGGCTGTCAAGGCGGTCAATCTTGCCGTACAGGTGGACACTTCTGCCGGAGTCAGGCAGGGTAATCGTGTGACGGACTTTCTGCTCGGCGTCGATGACCTGGAAAGATCCCTTGGCTGCAAGTTCGCGGTCCACAAAGATGACGCGCTTGATGAAATGGATGATTAATTCCTTGAGAATCAGGTTCTGGCCGACCATGTCGTGGATGCGTTTCTTGATAAAGTGCTTTACGACCAGATCGTCGAGTATTTTACCGTCCGGACCGAAGAGTTTCTTTTCGGCCAGGTCGTCCGGGGTGAGGATCCGTTTCCGGAGCGGTAAGTACAGATCTTGCATCACGCCGTGGAAGATGTCGCCGAAGATGCTTCCGTCAACTTCTTCCACTACCTCATCCTGTTGTTTGATGCCCTTGACATATTCATAGTAGAAACGGAGCGGGCATTCCCGGTAGGCATTGAGCGACGTGGCGGAATAGGACAGCGAGGCAAGTTCCGCCAGGATGGCATCATCTTTTTCGATGCGGCACAGCGAGTTGTCGGGTGTCGGGCTGCCCAGCGCAAATGTGGCCACCTTCTCCCGGAGCGTGACGCCGCGGTCTTTGTAGAGGTAGCGGAGCTGCTTGATGAAGCGGCTTTCTTCGCCGGTCTGCATGCCTTCGGTGCGGGAGTCGTAGAGCAGCCAGATCCGCTCGGCACGGCAGATGCCGCGGTAGAAGTAGTAGGCCCACATCGCGTCCTGGTCTTCGTAGGTGGGCAGGCCGAAGCCCAGGCGGAGGTTGTAGGGGAGGAACGAGGCGCTGATGCTGCGGGAGGGGAAGGAGCCTTCGCCCACCGACAGGATGATGACGTTGCGGAAGTCGAGTGCGCGGGTCTCGAGCGGGCCCATGATCTGCAGGCCGCTGAGTGGTTCGCCTTCGAACGGGATTTTGATCAGGGCAAGGTATTGTGCCAGAAGCCGGTACCAGGTCTTGGGCGCGAGGGTTTCGAGCGGGAGGCCGCTGTCGGCCAGGTCCGCGACGGCTTCGTGGAAGTGGTAGAGGAATTCGCGCTCGAGCGGTTTCTGGGCAGCCTGGACGGCTTCGATGATTTGCTGCAGGTACCCCGGGACGTCGCGGGTGTTCTCCACGCCGTGAAATACGATGGCGAAGAGGCCGCCGTGCGCCCGGAGGGTGGATTCCGGCACGTAGATGCGGTTTTCCCGCAGGATGTCGGCACGGATTGCCTGGATGGTCGCGGGGTCTGCGGCTGCCGCGAAATAAGGATGCCCGAGAACTTCGATCACGTCGTTGTGGTAGAAGGACGGGGTGCCGCGATAGTTTCGACGGTTGTTCTGGAGGCGTTCCAGCGTCTGGAAGAGGGTGGCACCGCTGCTGGCCGGGAGCGAATAGCCCATCGTCACGTTGACGTGGCTGATTTCTGCGGGCACGGCACCGAGCATCGGGAAGAGCAGGTTCTCGTCGGGCAGCACGACGGCGGTCTCGACAGGGTTGTTGAGGTTGCCGTGGCGTTGGAGTCCTTCCAGAATTTGGCCGGCCTTGCGGGTCTGGCCGACGGCCGACGGGACGCTGATGACTTCGAAGGACTGTTGTTTCGGGTCACGGGCCGGGCAGTCGAAGTCCTGCTTCGGCGGATAGCGTTTGATGTTGCTGCGGAGGAAGCGTCCGGCCGGATTGTCGTCATCGTCGGCCATCAGGCCGGCGAAGTCCCAGTAGAAGTCGGCGCGGCCTTCTTGTTTTAGGTGGTCAAGGAGTCTTTTTTCGCAGGTATTCAGGGCGTTGAGGCCGACGAAGACGATTTCGTCGAATTGCGGGAGCAGCGGCGTCCGGGTGGGCAGGCCATTCGTCGGCAGGCCGTCCGTCTGCAGACTTTCAGCGACGGAGCGGTAGATCATGCCGGCGTAAGCGAGGCCCTGCCCCGCGAGCGCCTCTCTGTATGCGCGATACAGGGGATAGAGGATATCCCAAAGTTCCGTGAACTTCTCCCGCACGCCGCCACCGTCATGCCCGGCCTGACCCCCTCTGTCATGCCCGGCTTGACCGGGCATCTCAAACCCCCGGCAGAACGCCGCAATAGCGCGTTTCTGTTCTTCAGTCAGGAAATCGTAGTCCACGCTCAGCGCCTTCAGGTCGCGCAGGTTGATGAGGAGTTTCTCGACGGGCACAAGGTATTTGTCCAGATCGTCAAAGTCGGCGAGCAGGATATCGCCCCAGTAGATGAACTGGTCGAAGGGTTCCGGGCCGGTTTCGGGGCTGCCTGGCATGAGCTTGATGTATTCCTGATAGAGGATATACAGCAGGCGGGCTTTCTGCCGTGTTTCGCGGATGCTGGCGATGCGCGAGAAGAGTTCGTCGATGGTCAGGACGCCGGGCACGAAGACCGGCCGTCCGGCGGCCTTCCCCAGATAGCGTTTGAAGAAGGTGGCGGATCGTCGGTTGGGAAAGACGAAGCACGTCTTATCGAGCGACGCCCTCCTTGCAAATCGTTGTGCTACTGCCTCAAGAAATACCATTATCTACGTTTATTTTTCAAAATGCTTTCGTGTCATGCCCGGCTTGACCGGGCATCTTTTTACGGGGCTCTGCCCCGAACCCCGCGCCTCCCGGCCTTAGTACTTTGCAAATGCGAGGGCCAGTGCGTTCTTGAGTATGGTCTAGCAAAGTACCGGCCTCCGGCGGTCCGCTGATGCGGACTTGTTAGTGCACGAATGTGGCTCTGTTTGCTTGCGCCTAGCGCGGGTGGGTGGATGATCCAGAACCCGTGCCACCCTCGGCATACGAGTTACTGGGGCGCTGCCCCAAACCCTGCCGCTCCGACCAGCTATTCCACAAGCTATCCCGCCTGGTCTCCGCTAGCGGCTGATGCCGCCTTGAACAACACCCAGAGCGCCTAGCAAGCAAACAGATGCCCGGTCAAGCCGGGCATGACAAAGAATCAATACCCGGGCTTTTCAAGGAGCTTGAACATGTTCTTCTTGTAGGCCTCGACGCCGGGCTGGTTGAACGGGTTGACGCCCAGGACGTAGGCGCTGATGCCGCAAACCTTCTCGAAGAAATAGAATATCCAGCCGAGATTGTACTCGTCCAGTTTTTCGACACGGATGTCCATGTTCGGCACACCGCCGTCGATGTGTGCCATCCGGGTGCCGAGTTGCGCCATCCGGTTGCAATGCTCCACATTCTTGCCCGCCAGATAGTTCAGCCCGTCGAGATTCTGCTCGTCCGACGGGATCGTCACCTCGCGCTGCGCATTCTCGACCGTAATGACCGTCTCCATCAGCATGCGCTCACCTTCCTGAATGTACTGTCCCATCGAATGCAGGTCCGTGGTGAAGATGACCGATGCAGGGAAAATGCCCTTGCCATCCTTGCCCTCGCTCTCGCCGAACAGCTGCT
>LUZE01000161.1 GCA_001602845.1 Bacteroidales bacterium Bact_13
GCATCCGCCCCGTGATCCTGGTCAACAAGATCGACCTCTACACGGAACCCGAGCTGCAGGAGCAGCTGGCCGCGTTCAAGGCGCTGTACCGGAACGCGGGCTACGAGGTACTGGAAATCTCCGCCCGCAAGGGCACGGGACTGGCACAGGTGCGGGCGCTCTGCCGGGAAGGCCTCACCCTGTTTTCCGGCGCATCCGGCGTCGGGAAATCCTCCCTGCTGAAAGCGCTCGACCCGACCCTCAACCCGAAGATCGGCGAGATTTCGCTGAGCCACCTGCAGGGGCGGCATACCACCACCTTCTACGAGATGCACCCGCTCTCGGGCGGCGGCTTCGTCATCGACACGCCCGGCATCCGCGGCTTCGGCCTCGTTGACATCGCGCCCGAAGAGCTGAGCACCTATTTCCCGGAGATGCTGCGCGTGATGGACAACTGCCGGTTCAAGCCCTGCACCCATACCCACGAGCCCGGCTGCGCCGTAAAGGAAGCCGTGGAGGACGGACGCATCGCGCCCGAACGCTACAATTCCTATCTCGGCATGCTGGAAGAAGAGCACAAGTACCGTTAATGGCCCTGCGCAATCCCATCAACCGCGAAGTGGTCCGGCTCGCCGTGCCGAGCATCCTGGCCAACATCACGGTGCCGCTGGTGGGTATCGTGGACACGGCCATCGCCGGTCACCTGGGCGACGCCGTGCTGATCGGCGGCATCGCGGTCGGCACCATGCTCTTCGACCTGCTGTACTGGAACATGGGCTTCCTGCGCGTGGGCACGGGAGGCATCACCGCGCAGGCGTACGGGCGGGGCGACATGAAAGCATCCATCGGGACGTTCTCGCAGGGCCTGGCCACGGCGCTGGTGGCTTCGCTGCTGGTGCTGGCCATCCAGTGGCTGTTCGCCGAGGCGATGTTCCTGCTGGTGGACTGCTCGCCGGAAGTGGAGCGCGTGGCGCGCAACTATTTCTTCATCCGGGTCTGGGCGGCGCCCGCCACGCTGTCGCTGTTCGTCTTCAAGGGCTGGTTCATCGGCATGCAGAACACGGTGTTCCCGATGATCACCGACCTGTGGGTAAATATCGTGAACATGGTGGCCAGCTGGCTGCTCTCGTTCTATACGCCGCTGGGCATCAATGGCGTGGCCGTCGGCACGCTCGTGGCGCAGTGGACGGGCCTGCTGCTGGCGTTCCTGCTGATGCGCTCGAAATACCGCGACCTGATGCAGCAGACGACCATCCTGCACAGCATGAAATGGAAGTATTTCAAGCGGTTTTTTTCGGTCAACAGTTTCCTGTTCGTGCGCTCGCTGCTGATGCTGGTGGTCTATGAAGGATTCACCATCTTCGCCGCCCGGTTCGGCGACGTGGAACTGGCGGTCAGCTCGGTGATGATGCACCTGCTGTTGCTCTACTCGTATTTCGTCGACGGCTTCGCCTATGCGGGCGAGGCGATGACGGGACGGTTCATCGGGGAGCAGAACCGGCACTCCCTGAACGAGACGGTCAAATATGTGTTCTTCTGGGGCGCGGTGATCGGTATCCTCTCCACCGTTGCATATGCGGTGTTTCCCCGTTCGATCATCGGCATCCTGACCGACAACGCCGAAGTCATCACGGCCAGCGAGCCCTATCTGTTCTGGCTCCTGCTGATGCCGCTGCTCAGCTGCGTAGCGTTCATCTGGGACGGGATCTACATTGGCGCCACGGCCTCCCGCTTTTTGATGGTCTGCATGATCTGGTCGGCGGGCCTGTTCATCACCGCCTTCTATCTGTGTGCGCCGCGCTTCGGCGCCCAGGCGCTCTACATCGCCTATTTCGTCCACCTGGTCGTCCGGTCGGTCTACATGACCATCGCCGCCCGCCGCAGCGTCTGGTCACAAGTGCCCGCGCACTAGCCCCCGTGGCAGATAACTCGCTATAAACCAGCGCTATAAAGAAAATCGGTTGCGTTATTTTACGCAACCGATTATCGTGTTATGGCTGATAATCAGCGATTTATCTGCCACGCGGCAATGTTATTACGATGGCGTTGGCGACGGGGCGTTCCCCGGCGGCGTCAAACTGATTGTTGTCGGAAGGGTGATTGACGACCTGGCCGCGGACGACCATCGTCGTGGAGCCGCCGCCGTCGAGGTTGATGGCGTCTACGCAACCGAGCGCCTCCATCACCTGCAGCAATTCGAGCATCGACAGGCCAGCCGCCTGCTTGTTGCGGCCGTCAGCCACCAACAGCAGGACGGTGCCGTCTGCCCGGCGGCCGACTGCCGTACGCGGATGGCGGTTGGTGTTGAAGCGGTCTTTCACCACCGGTTCCGGTTCGCCGCCGATCAACAGCAGCGGACCCGTCGTCACGACATCTTCCGCCTCGATGCCGCGTTCCCATGCCTGCAGGCTGTCGCTTTTGAGCACGTACAGTCCGCCCTGGAACGTCGCTACCGCACCCGTCTGGCGCGTACTGCGTCCCCGCCGGCGATTTTCGTAAGCATCGTATGCGTTAGGCGACTGTTCTGCCCCGTCGACGCGCAGATAGTTCACCGAGCCGTACGGTGCGCGCATGTTGAAGAACGAACCGTTGACCGCCGCCACCGCTCCGGCCTTCGCCGCCAGCGCCGTGGTCGTCTCCAGCGTCCGGTCTTCCGCCGGCACGATATCGAACCGCAACCCCGGCGCCACCTCCAGCACACAAAGATACTGGTTCGCCCCAAACAGGCTGCCCTCGAAAGCCGCCGTCCGAAGCACGATCCCTTCGGCCACCTGCTCGCTCTGCCACTCACCCCCCGCCAGCAAGTCTTCCTCCTGCGCCTGCAACGGACAAACGAATAACAATAGCGCAACGACAAGCGCCGCGGAGCGGCAGAGATGCCCGGTCAAGCCGGGCATGACAAATTTATTCATCTTCTTCAACCAACTCATAATCAAGAATTTTTTGCTCAAGATTGGCGCGCAGGACACGGACCTTTACCGGGTCGCCCAGACGGAACACCCGGCCCGAAGCCTTCCCCCGCGTCTCATATTTCTCCTCATCAAACTGATACCAATCCGTGTGAATCTCCCGCAACGAGATCATCCCCTCGATCTTCGTCGGCTCCACCTCAACATAAATACCCCACTCCGTCAGGCCGCTCACATGCCCGTCGAACAGACGCCCGATCTTGTCCTGCATGAACTCCACCATCTTGTACTTGATCGAAGCCCGCTCCGCATCCGTCGCAATCTGCTCACGCACAGAACTGTGCTCGCAACAATCCTCGTAGTACAATTTATCCTGCGAAGTCGCCCCGTCCATGTACATCGCCAGCAGACGATGCACCATGATGTCCGGATAACGCCGGATCGGCGAAGTGAAATGCGTGTAATACTGGAACGCAAGACCGTAGTGCCCCACATTGTCCGTCGAATAACGCGCACGTGCCATGCTGCGCAGGGCCAGCAGCTGGAGCGCATTCTCCTCCGGCTTGCCCTTGGCCTCCTTCATCAGGTCGTTCAGCGCACCTGCTGCCCGCTTCGGATCGGACGTATCACCCAGCTTGTGCCCGAAATTCTTCGCGAAACTCCGCAACGAATCGAGCTTCTCCGGATCCGGATCCTCGTGGATACGATAGACGAACGTCGGATTCTTCGCCTTGCACTTTTTCGTCGCATATTCGGCCACGCAGCGGTTCGCCAGCAACATGAACTCCTCGATGAGCCAGTTGCTCTCGCGGCTCTCCTTCTGGATGACATCGACCGGCTTGCCCGCCTCATCGACGATCACCTTCATCTCGGGCCGCTCGAATGAAATGGCCCCTTTCTCGAAACGCTGCGTGCGCAGGATCGTCGCCAGAGCGTGCAGATCGAGGATTTCCGCTGCCAGCGGCCCCTCCTTCGTTTCGATGATCTGCTGCGCCTGCTCATAATCGAACCGGTAGTCCGAATTGATAATCGTGCGGCCGAACCATTGCGAGATGACCTTCGCCTTGGCGTTCATCTCGAACACGGCACTGAAAGTCAGCTTGTCCTCGTGCGGACGGAGCGAGCAGAGCCTGTTCGACAGCTTTTCGGGCAGCATCGGGATGGTGCGGTCCACCAGATAGACCGACGTACCGCGCGCGAAAGCTTCCTTGTCGAGCGGAGAGCCGGGTGTCACATAATGCGTCACGTCGGCGATGTGGATGCCCACCTCGACGTTTCCGTTCTCCAGCTTGCGGTATGAGAGCGCATCGTCGTAGTCCTTCGCGTCCGTCGGGTCGATGGTGAAGGTGGCCACGTCGCGGAAGTCGCGCCGGCCCGCCAGGTCTTTCTCCGTGATATCTTCGGAAATCGCCTCGGCCGCCTTTTCGACCTCCGGCTCAAAACGGTAGGGCAGCTGGAACTCGGCCAGGATGGCGTGCATTTCCGTGTCGTTTTCACCGGGGACGCCGAGCACGTCGACGATCCGGCCCAGCGGTTCGGGGCTCTGCTTCGGCCAGTCGGTGACCAGTACGGCCACCTTCATGCCATGGGCCGCCTTCTTGCCGCCGATCTCGGGCAGTTCGTCGGGACCCTTCACGTCGATGCGCACGTCGTAGGGCATGTTCTTGCTCTCGACGATGGCCCACACCTGCTTCCCCCGCACGATCAGGATACCGATGTGCGGACGGGTGCTGCGGCGGATGATCTTGGTCACCTCGCCTTCCAGGCTGCGGCCCTTCGTCCCGGCGGCCAGGCGCCGTTTCGAGACGGCGATCTTCACGAAGTCGCCGTTGAGCGCGAAATGCAGCTTGCGCATCGGCACGAAGACGTCTTCGGTCTTGCCTTCCACCTGCACGAAGCCGAATCCGTCGCGCGACAGCGAAACCGTCCCCTCGAACTCCTCCACGGATTTGGAGCGACGCTCCGTCTTCCGCACCGGCTCCTGTTCGCCCCGGGCCAGCCGCTTCGCACGCTTGAGGGCACCTTCCCGCACAGGCGCTCCTCTTTTCTTGGTATTTTTCCCTTTTTTACTCCCTTTTCGATTCGTTATTGCCATATATTCCTTACTTTTGCGTGATTACAACGATAACAAATATACAAAAAATATGAACAAGAAAGTTCTTTTGATGATTCTCGACGGCTGGGGTGAAGGCCGCCACGATTATTCCAACGCTATCTGGACCCAGGGCGCACCGCATATTGACGCCCTCCGGGAGAAATATCCGATGAGCCACCTGCAGGCTTGCGGCGAATATGTCGGCCTGCCCGACGGGCAGATGGGCAACTCCGAGGTCGGCCATATGAACCTCGGCGCCGGCCGGGTCGTGTACCAGGACCTCGTGAAGATCAATATCGCCTGCCGCGAACACAAACTGCTTGAAAACAAGGAGATCGCTTCGGTTTTCGAATATGTGAAGACTTCCGGCAAGAAGCTGCACCTGATGGGCCTGACCTCCCACGGCGGCGTCCATTCCTCCCTCGACCATGTGTATGAGTTCCTGCGCGTAGCCAATGAGCAGGGTCTGGACAAGGTCTTCGTCCACGCTTTCATGGACGGACGCGACACCGACCCGCGCAGCGGCAAGGGATTCGTCGCCGAGCTGGAGCAGAAGATGGCCGAAACGACCGGCAAGGTCGCCACGGTCTGCGGACGCTTCTACGCGATGGACCGCGACAAGCGCTGGAACCGCATCAAGGAAGCCTATGACCTGCTGGTCGAAGGCAAGGGCGCAGCCTTTACCTCCGCCACCGAAGGCATCCAAGCCTCCTACGACGCCGAGGTGACCGACGAATTCATCAAGCCGATCGTCGTCACCGACGCAGCCGGCGCCCCGCTGGCGAAGATCGAGGAAGGCGACGCCATCATCTTCTACAACTTCCGCAACGACCGCGCCCGCGAGCTGACCACCGTGCTCACGCAGCAGGACATGCCCGAAGAAGGCATGCACACGATTCCCCTGTACTACTGCTGCCTGACCCCGTACGACGCTTCCTTCACCGGCGTCCACATCCTCTTCGACAAGGAGCTCGTGCAGGACACCCTCGGCGAGACCGTCGCCAAGGCCGGCAAGCGCCAGCTCCGCATCGCCGAGACCGAAAAATACGCCCATGTGACGTTCTTCTTCAACGGCGGACGCGAGACGCAGTTCGAGAACGAGGACCGCATCCTGGTGAATTCGCCGAAGGTGCCCACCTACGACCTGCTGCCGCAGATGAGCGCACCCGAGGTGGCCGAAAAGCTGACCGAAGCCATCCGCAGCGAGAAGGAAGACCTCATCATCCTGAACTTCGCCAATGGTGACATGGTGGGACACACGGGTGTCTACAACTCAATCACCCGTGCCGTCGCCTGCATCGACCGCCTGGTGGGCCGCGTCGTGGATGAGGCCCTGGCGCACGGATACGTGGTGCTGCTGACCGCCGACCACGGCAACGCCGACTTCGCGGTCAACGCCGACGGCACGCCGAACACGGCGCACTCGCTGAATGTCGTGCAGTTCATCGTCATCGGCGCGGGCGACCAGGTCAAGACGGTCAAGGACGGCGCGCTCTGCAACGTCGCGCCGACGATCCTCAAGCTGATGGGCATTCCGCAGCCCGCAGCCATGACCGCCGAGCCGCTGATCTAGCCTTTTATTTGTCAGAAGTCGGGATGTCGCGGGTCGGAACGACCACGCGGCCTTCCTCGTCGTAGATGGTCACCTCGATGTGGCCGCGGCGGACCTTGACGTCCAGCCGTGACTCATTGTCGTTGATCAGGATCGGAAAATCGTTGTTCATCTCTCCGGCCGGAACGAAGTGATATTCGTGCAGATCAGCGCCGATCATCAGGTCCACGCCGGCCTTGTTGAGCAGCGGCAGGAAGTTGTGGTTCATCCAGGTGTGGGGCACGAAATCGTCGGGCATCCGGGGATCGATCATCGGGGCGTGCAGGATGCAGATCTTGACGGGCGCACGCCGGAACGACGGCTCCTTCATCGCCTGCTCCGCCCAGGCCATCTGTTCGCGGAGATACTCTTCGTAGATCCGCTCTCCGGTGAGCGCCAGCGAATTCTTGACGCCCGTCTCCCCGGCATCGAGCACGATGAACGCCACGGGGCCCTCGCGGAAGGTATAATAGTACGGAGCTCCTTCCGCTTTCGGGAACACCTTTTCGACCAGTGCGACGCCGCTGCCGCGTCCCTCGTGGTTGCCGCGCGCGAACACGACGGGCAGGTTCCAGCCGCGGCTGCCCAGCCGTCCCACCTCATATTTGACCAGGCTGTCGACCGTCCAGTTGCCGGCCGAGATGATGTCCCCGTTGAGGACCAGGAAGTCGTTGTCCGCCACATCGACGCCGTCGAGCAGGGCGGAGTAGTGGTCGAGCCGCATGTGGACGTCGTTCATCACCGAGAAGTGGCACTCCTTGCGGTTGGGGTCGAACGTCGTGACGCTGTACCTTTCCGAAAGCATGTCGCGCCCGTAGGCCGGGCGGCGCGGATTGGCGGGATTGACCACCCGGTTGCCGATGCGGTAACCGTATTCCGCTCCGCGCGAGAGGCCCTCTACACGGACGGTGTGGAGCGTGCCGAAGAGCTTGCGCCCTGCGTAATTCTCCCAGACGCGGCGGCCGTTGTCGAGCTCGACCCAGCCCTGGCACGCGATGTCCGTCGTCCAGAGCACCGTGAACGCGGTCTCGCTCATATCCGTGACCCACGGCCCGCAGGTCACGTGGGAATCCTGTGCTTCGGTGCGGGGCTTGGCGGGGATGACCGTGCTGTCGAGGCCGTTTCCGTGGCGGTCGAGCAGCGTGAGGGCGATCCGGTCGTCATTCACGTCCATGTGGATGGCGCTCACCGAATGCGATCCTTCGGTCCAGCGGAAGGCGATCTTTTCGGGGTTCTGCAGCGCTTCGTCGGCGAAGTCGCGGCCGCGATCGTTGTCGCAGGCCGAGGTCTGGATATAGACCGTACCGGTGCTGCCGTCGGTGGGTTTGTCGTCATACAGGGCATGCGAGCGCACGTAGATATGGTTGTTGCCCGCCACGGCCAGGTCGACGCCCAGCTCGTCGAAGACTTTCTTCCAGCGGGAATACTGGGCCGCGCGGCCGTTGGTGCCCTTGAACCATTCATAGTGCTGGCAGACCACGACGAATGTCGGCGGGTTCTCGCTGCCGCGCGCGAAGTTGACGCAGCTGCGAACCCAGGCCTGCGCCGCCATCAGGTCCTTCTCTGTTGTCGTATCCTCCGTATTGAGCATCACAAACAGCGTGTTGCCGTAGCGGAAATGGTAGCAGACCCCGGTCTCTCCTTCATAACCGTTCTGCGGGTAGAACGAAGTGCCGGTGAAGAACGGGTTGGGGATGTCGAAGTCATGGCTATCCTGCGACTGGCGGGTCCAGTTGTCGTGGTTGCCGTTGACCCGGGCCCAAAGGTAGTTGTGGAAGTTATCTTCTTCGAACATCCTGCGCCAGAACGAGTAGCTGCCGCCCCAGGCCACCACGTCGCCCGGGCTGAGGATCCAGTCGAGCGAAGGGTCGCGGCGCTGCATCGTGTCGATCATGCCCATGGCGACTTCCAGGCGCTTGGGAAGCGGGGTATAGCTATGGAAGTCGGATATGATGCAGGCGGACCAGTTCCCGGCGCCGGCCGTACGGAAGCGGTATTCGGCGCTCCGGCCCACGGGCTGGCCGTCCTCCCGGTCAAGGATGATATATTTATAGTCGGTGTCGGGTTTGAGGTCCGTGAGCGTCACGCCGCACTTGGTGAAGACGGCGTCCTCATGAATGTCGCTTCCGTCCGGGGCCTTTGAGTAGATTCCCTGGAACGCCCATGTCCGTTTATGCTGCGAGGGCTGGATCTCGCGGGCTTCGTTCCACTGCGCGTCGGAGGCTTCGGCCAGCAGCACGCTGGTCTGCCGCGACGTGGTGTCGCACGCCCAGCTGATGCACATTGCCGTCGAGGCGTCTTCGCCCGGTCCGGACGAGATGCTGTAGAGACGTTGTGAGACGGGCAGGTCGAGCGGCCGCAGGATTGTTCCGGACAGCAGGATCAAAAGTGACGCGAGCGTTGTGGCGACGGCGCCAATGAAAACGAGAAAGCTGAGGTGTTTTTTCATGACATTCATCCTAGATACTACAAAGTTAGTGGAAATTCCCGTTCCTTCGTCATGCCCGGCTTGACCGGGCAGCTGGTAATAGTGGCGCGCCGCCAGCCGTCGCTCCGCTTGGCGGGCTTTTCCCCGGGGCGCAGCCGGAACCGTTTGGGGCTGCGAGCCCTCGCCCCAAACGAACCGCGGCTGCTGCACCAGGCCTACGCACAGCCCGCGCTCCGCGACGGTCACCATCGTCTGGGCGGGAGTTACCCGTGGTGGCTAACTATCTGTTTACCAACGCTTTCTTTGAAATCGGTTGCGTCAAAATACGCAACCGATAATTGCTTATCGGCTGATACACAGTGTGTTAACCACCACGGGCCATCCCTTGCTTTGAGCCCAATCCTGTGTTGCCCGACTGATCTCCCCGATTATCATACTCGGCCCCGACCGGGCATCTGATAACTGTGGCGCGCCATTGTTTGGTCGACGTGAAAGAATCCCTCAATTTTTTCACGTCGCCAGGCAATATCGGTCACAAAGATCCATTTTCCCCGGGTCGACGTGAAAGAACGGCTAAAATCTTTCACGTCGACGGACAAGTCGTTTTATTTTTGGATTATGGTACTAAATTTAGTACCTTTGTAAAAAGATTGAGGAGATTAGTACGAAAAGTAAGTTGAGAAAACGCTTCTTGCAGATGCCTAACGATTTCACATTCGAAGAGATGTGTGCATTGTTGGCAGGATTTGGATATACGTTGGACAACAAAGGCTCGACTTCTGGATCTCGCATTCGTTTCCGCAAAGGACCAGGAGTATATATTGATATCCATCGTCCACACCCTGGGAACACGATGCGGGAATGGATGATGAAAGCTGTTTATTATCATTTGAAGAATAACGAACTGATTTAATATGGATTTTTTGGAATATAAAGGATATAAAGGCTCTGTGGAATATAGCCTTCAAGATGACTGCCTGCATGGGAAAGTACAGGGAATCCGCAAGGCGTTGATCTTGTATGAGGGTCGTACGCTCGACGAACTCCGGCAGGATTTTCAGGAAGGTGTCGATTCCTATCTGGAAGCTTGCATAGCGGATGGTGTAGAACCGGAAAAGCCATATAGTGGTAGACTAAATCTCCGGATGACTTCGGAAATCCATGCACAAGTTGCCGCTCGGGCAGCCGCCAACGGATATACTATCAACGAGTATATCAATACAGCTATTGTCCGGTTGTTACAGGAAGATCAAGCCCCCTACGGTAAGTAAACTTCTTTCTCCATAAACTTCGCTTCGCACCAGCCGTGGGGTTTTCCTCGGCAGGCGCTGCGGGACCTTCTTTATCCCGCAGCGTCCTGACGGGAGAAAACCCCTGCAACGGCCTCTTTCTTTGTTTATTCCCAAGATTTTTGATATCTTTGGAAAACCCGCCAAAAATTGACTGCCATGCGACCGCTTCACCTGCCTGCCCGGATCATCCTTCTCTTCCTATCTTTTCTGTCCTTTTCCTTTTCCGCCTCCGCCCAGGAAGCCATATCCCTGGACAAGGTGAACTACATCGCCCTGTCGCCGGAGGCGGCGGCCCTGCACGAAAGGACAATTTGATTTTATCCGTAAGGAGATTATGCTGCAAAGATTGGGATATGGATTTTTTAAGAATAATTCAGATATCAGTAAAAATGGAAATCTGATAAATCATGCATTATATCAATGGTATTGGGAGAAGGTTCCTGGCACAACGGTTCGTAGTTTTTAGCTTCTTTATTCTTTGTAATTGCTTAGTTATCCTATTTTCTTGTGGCAGAAATAGGGATAATACAAAGACATTTTATTATGATCCTATAGTATGTGATACTGTGTATTTGCTAGTTGAAGAAATGCCTGTTTATAAAAGTGGGGAAATTGATTTTATTTCGGACTTTATTAAGGGGCTTCAGTATAATTATACACCAGATGACGACCTGCAAACCACTTTTCATGTCAAGTTTGTTATCGATAAAATAGGCAGACTAGTGAACCCGGAAATAGAAGGAAAGACACACGATGAGTTAACCCCGCTAGATAGCGCATGTATTAATTCTTTGTCGACGTTGCAAAACTGGTCGTATGGAAAAAATGAAGGAGTCCCTGTAAATGTCTTGTGTAAAAGGTTAATAAGGGTGGATTTTAGTAGCAATGCTAATGATTACCCGTTATGAGCGGAACGAACAAGTTGTCGAAAGTAACGGTGGGCGGAGTCCAAAAATCGTATGCTTACAATGCCGACGGCACAATGAAGACCGACGGCCTCAGGGGGCTGACGGTCGCCTACAACCCGCTCAAGCTGCCGAACAAGATCAAGGTATCGTCCAACACCGGCACCGTGGACTACATCTACGACGCCCTTAGAAACAAGCTGGCAGTCAAGCAGGGCGGAACGCTGAAGAACGTCTACTGTGGCGACTTTGTGTACAAGAGCGGCATGGCCGTCGATTACATCCTGACGCCGAACGGCCAGATGACGAGAGATGCCGGCACGGGGACGTACACGGCGCAATACGACATCACGGACCATCTGGGGAGCGTAAGGGTCGTCGTCGATGACGGCGGCACCGTCCTGCAAACGACGGACTACTATCCTTTCGGCCTTGCGTTCAGATTTATCTTATATATTGGCCACAGAATGGCCAGATAAAGTCTGTTGTTCATTTTGTGGCCGGATTTCGGCTGAAAACCCATGTTTTGCAGCCATAGGATGAACCAGACGGCGCACTTGTTCATCCTGTGGCTATCGTTGGCACGCCCCTCGCCGTTCGCAGTCACGCCGCGGGGTTTTCCTCGGCAGGCGCTGCGGGACCTTCTTTATCCCGCAGCGTCCTGACGGGAGAAAACCCCTGCAACGGCCTCTTTCTTTGTTTATTCCCAAGATTTTTATATCTTTGGAAAACCCGCCAAAAATTGACTGCCATGCGACAGCAATACAACATCACGGACTATACGAGACCACTCTTTGTTTATTTGTTGTTTTGCGCTATTGCTTGTTGTACTCCGCAGGTTCCTCAAGTATCAACATCAACATATTGCTATTTGGATAATAGCAACGATACGGCTCGTGTTTGTGTATTCTCTATTATGAATAGCTCGAAAGAGGACTATTATACTTGGATTGATTTTGATTGCCTGAATTCGTCTAATGACAAAACAGAAATAAAACGTTTTTTTTTAAGAAGAATCGGTGATTTCTCCTTATTATCTCTTTGGTCAGATAATGTCATTTTGTCTTCACCGATTATTTTTCAGGTAGGTAAGAATTTCCTGAAAAGAATAGGCCCTGGTGATACTTTTAAATAGACCTTTGTTATTGACAAAGGACAGACGGCGCCGGCCACGAGGTTTTTTTGGGCGTTCCGGAATTTTTCGGTAACTTGCTTTGCTTTTCAACCCCTTGCCTGGCCTATGTCATTCGTCCATCTGCACGTCCATACGCAATACTCTATCCTTGACGGTCTTTCCGATATCGAGACGCTTTTCGCGCGTGCGCGGGAACTGGAAATGCCGGCCCTGGCCATCACTGACCACGGCAACATGTACGGCGTGAAGGAGTTCTTCAAGTTCGCCTACGACAAGAAAAACCTGGACGAGAACAAGCAGCCCATCGTCAAGCCCATCATCGGGTGTGAGGTGTATGTGACCCGGCACTACGACAACCGGCTCAAGGACAACGACCACCGCCGGTACTACCACCTCATCTTGCTGGCCAAGAACCTTGAGGGTTACAAGAACCTGATGAAGATCTGCACGGAAGGGCATATCAACGGGTACTATTACAAGCCCCGCGTCACCCACGAATTCATCGAACGGTACCACGAGAACCTGATCTGCTGCTCCGCCTGCCTGGCCGGGGAGATCCCCCGTGACATCCTGGACGGCAACATTGAGGCCGCCCGCGAAGCCATCCGCTGGCACAAGCGCGTCTTCGGGGAGGACTACTACCTCGAAGTGATGTGCCACAAGACCGAAGTGCCAGGGCTCGACGACGATGTGTACCGGGCGCAGATGACGGTGAATCCCGTCATCTTCGACCTCGCCCGGGAAGAAGGCGTGAAAGTGGTGGCCACCAACGACGTACACTTCATCCACCGAGAGGACGGCCCGGCCCACGACCGCCTCATCTGCCTGACCACCAACTCCGACATCGACGATCCGAAACGGCTCCGCTACACCCAGCAGGAGTTCCTCAAGACCGAAGAGGAAATGGCGGCACTTTTCCCGGACCATCCGGAAGTGCTCGCCAACACGCTGGAAGTGGCCGCCAAGGTGGAGACCTACAAGATCGACCACGACTACATCCTCCCGAAATATCATATCGACGAAGCGTTCCTGCGCGACATCGACCACCATCTCGAACAGTACAAAGCCTATATCGACGCCGGCAAGAATGACCCGAAGGGGCACTACCGCGGCGACGACTTCTGCAAGTCCGTAGCCTACCTCTGCTATCTCACGTTCGAAGGCGCAAGGATCCGCTACGGCGAGACCCTGACCGACGAACAGGCCGAACGCATCGATTTCGAGCTGAAGACCATTTCGTCGATGGGCTTCCCCGACTATTTCCTCATCGTCCAGGACTATATCCGCGCCATGCGGAAGCAGGGCTGGCTCGTGGGCCCGGGACGCGGTTCGGCCGCCGGGAGCGTGGTGGCCTACTGCCTGTGGATCACCAACCTCGACCCGATCAAGTACCAGCTCCTGTTCGAGCGCTTCCTCAACCCGGAACGCATCTCGATGCCCGATATCGACGTGGACTTCGAGAACCTCGAGGCGGCGCACCGGTACGTCGAGGACACTTACGGCGCCGACCATGTCTCGCGCGTCATCACGTTCGGCACGATGCTGGCCAAGGGCGCGATCAAGGACGTCGCGCGCATCAGCCACGTGTCCATCGACGAGTCGAACCGCCTCTCGAAGATGGTCCCGCCGCGCCTGAGCGAACGCGTGAAGAACGACAAGGGGCAGATGGAAGAGAAAAACGTGAAGATCACGCTCAAGAACTGCTACCGCCTGGTTCCGGAGTTCAAGGAAGAGCTCGCCAAGGACAACAACGACCTCAACAAGGAGGTGCTCGAGTATGCCGAGCAACTGGAAGGCAGCATCCGACAGGTCGGCATGCACGCCTGCGCCACCATCATCGGCCCCGGCAATCTGAGCGACTATATCCCGATCTGCCTGTCGAAGGACAAGGACACAGGCCTCGACGTATGGACCTCGCAGTATGACGGCCACTACATCGAGGAGTGCGGCCTGCTGAAGATGGACTTTCTGGGGCTCAACACCCTGTCGATCATCCACAAGACGCTCGACCTGATCAAGGAGGGACACGGCGTGGATATCGACATCGAGGCCATCCCCATCGACGACAAGGCTACCTATGAACTCTACGGCCGCGGCGATACCACCTCGGTGTTCCAGTTCGAGTCGCCGGGCATGAAGGAGTGGCTGCAGAAACTGCAGCCGGAGCGGTTCGAGGACCTGATCGCAATGAACGCACTGTACCGGCCGGGGCCGATGGACTACATTCCTGATTTCGTAGACCGCAAGCAGGGGCTGAAGCCCATTACCTACGACACGCCGGAGATGGAGGAATACCTGAAGGACACCTACGGCATCACGGTGTACCAGGAGCAGGTGATGCTTCTGTCCCAGAAACTGGCCGGATTCACCAAGGGGCAGGCAGACAAGCTCCGCAAGGCGATGGGCAAGAAGAAGATCAAGGACATGGAGGAGCTCTATGTCAAGTTCATGGAGGGCGGCCATGCGCACGGGCACGACGACATGCTGCTGAACAAGATCTGGCAGGACTGGCGGGCCTTTGCGGAATACGCGTTCAACAAGTCGCACGCCACCTGCTACGCCTGGGTGAGCTACCAGACCGCCTACCTGAAGGCCCACTATCCGGCCGAGTTCTTCGCCGCCAACATGAGCTGCAACCTCAACGACATGGAGGAGATCACCAAGATCATGGACGACTGCCGCCGCTGGCGCATCCAGGTGCTGGGACCCGATGTCAACGAGAGTGCCACGGAGTTTACGGTCAACAAGGCGGGCAATATCCGTTTCGGCATGGGCGGCATCAAGGGCGTGGGCGCCAATGTCATCGACGCCGTGATCGCCGAGCGCCGCCGGGGCGGTCCGTTCGAGAGCGTGTTCGACTTCCTGGAGCGCATGCCGCAGGGCGTGATCAACCGGAAGGTGATGGAATGCCTCATCTATTCCGGCGCCTTCGACGGATTCAAGGACATCTCCCGGCCGCAATATTTCTTCGAGACGGGCAAGGACGAGAACTATGTGGACGCCCTGCTCCGCTACGCATCACGGTTCCAGAGCGACACGATCTCCTCGGGCGGGAGCCTGTTCGGGGACATGGTGGAGCTCAAGCCGGTCCGGCCGGTAATTCCGCCGCCGATGCCCGAATACAATGAGCTTGAGTTCCTCAAGAAAGAGAAGGAGTGCGTGGGCATGTACCTGTCGGCCCATCCGCTGGACCGGTTCAAGTTCGAGATCGACACGTTCGCCACGACGACCATCGCCCGGCTCGACGAGATCGAGCGCACGATGCAGGGGGACAAGGATGTCCAGAACAAAGAGTATCTCGTGGCGGGCCTGGTCACGGAGTGCGAGGTGCGCTACACCAAGACCGGCAACAAGCCGTGGTGCCGTTTCACGCTGGAAGACTATACCGGCAGCCATACGTTCTCGCTGTTCAGCAAGGACTACGAGACGTTCATGAAATACACGCAGGTGCATACGCCCCTGCTCATCAAGTGTACGGTCCGTCCGCGTTTCCGCAAGAAAGACGACACGTCACAGGAAGACACCTACGAGCTCCGCATCATCGGCATGGTGCTGTTGTCCAATACGAAAGATGATTTCATCAAGGAGTTCCACATCGGCCTGCCGCTCGACGAGGCTACGCCCGAGCTGCGCAGCGCGCTGGTCAAGGAACTCAAGCGCCACAAGGGGAAGGCCCGCCTCTATGTCGACCTGTCCTTCCGGCACGACGACAGGGACGACCATCTGTCGCTCTTCTCCCGCAAGTTCCTCGTCTCCCCCGACTACGAACTCTTCGACTTCCTCAAAAAGAAAAACCTCCGCCACCGCATGGTGACGAAGGTTGAACTGTAAGGCGCGCTGCGCGCAAGGCTACATCATGCCGCCCATGCCGGGATTCATCGGGGGCATGGCGGGCGTTTCTTCCTTGATGTCGGCCAGGGCGCACTCGGTGGTCAGGAACATGCCGGCCACGGAGGCGGCGTTCTGGAGTGCGACGCGGACCACCTTGGTCGGGTCGATGACACCCGTCGAGAGCAGGTTCTCGAACGTGTCGGTGCGGGCATTGTAACCGAAATCACCCTTGCCTTCCTTCACCTTCTGGACGATCACGCTGCCTTCCTTGCCGGCGTTGGCAGCAATGATGCGGATCGGCTCCTCGATGGCGCGCGCCACGATGCGGATACCGGTGGTCTCGTCCTCGTTCTCACCCTTGACATCTGCCAGGACGTTCTCGGCACGCACCAGTGCGACACCGCCGCCCGGGATGATGCCTTCCTCGACTGCGGCGCGGGTAGCGTTCAACGCATCCTCGACGCGGTCCTTCTTCTCCTTCATCTCGACCTCGGATGCAGCGCCCACATAGAGGACGGCCACACCGCCGGCGAGCTTGCCCAGACGCTCCTGCAGCTTCTCGCGGTCGTAGTCGCTCGTGGTGGTAGCGATCTGCTTGCGGATCTGGCTGGCACGGTCAGCGATGGCTTCCTTGTCACCGGCACCGTTGACGATGGTGGTGTTCTCCTTGTCGATGACCACCTTCTCGGCGCGGCCCAACATGTCGGGCGTAGCGTTCTCGAGGGTGAAGCCGCGCTCCTCGGAGACGACGACGGCTCCCGTCAGGGTAGCGATGTCCTGCAGCATCTCCTTGCGACGGTCGCCGAAGCCCGGCGCCTTGACGGCGGCCACCTTCAGCGTGCCGCGGAGCTTGTTGACCACGAGGGTGGTAAGCGCCTCGCCGTCGACATCCTCGGCGATGATCAGCAGCGAACGGCCTTCGCGTGCGATGGGCTCGAGGATCGGCATCAGGTCCTTCATCGTGGAGATCTTCTTGTCGGTGATCAGGATCTGCGGCTGGTCGAGCACAGTCTCCATCTTGTCCGGATTGGTCATGAAGTATGCGGAAATGTAGCCGCGGTCGAACTGCATGCCTTCGACCACCTTGACCTCGGTCTCGGTGCCCTTGGCCTCTTCGACGGTGATCACGCCGTCCTTCTTGACCTTGGCCATCGCCTCGGCGATCAGCTTGCCGATGGTGTTGTCGTTGTTGGCGGAGATGGTACCCACCTGCTCGATCTTCGAGTAGTCGTCGCCGACAGCCTGGCTCTGCTTCTTGAGGTCTGCCACAACGGCTGCGACAGCCTTGTCGATACCGCGCTTGAGGTCCATCGGGTTGGCACCTGCAGCCACGTTCTTCAGGCCGACGTTGATGATGGACTGTGCGAGCACCGTAGCGGTGGTCGTACCGTCACCGGCCTGGTCGTTGGTCTTGGAAGCGACTTCCTTGACCATCTGGGCACCCATGTTCTGGAAACGGTCTTCCAGCTCGATCTCCTTGGCGACCGTCACACCGTCCTTGGTTACCTGCGGCGCACCGAATTTCTTGTCAATGACAACGTTGCGGCCTTTCGGACCCAGCGTCACCTTCACAGCGTCTGCCAATGCATCGGCTCCTTCCTTCATGAGGTTGCGGGCGTCGATATTGAATTTGATCTCTTTTGCCATGGTAATTTCCTCCTTTATTTAAGAACTGCGACCACGTCACTCTGACGCATGATCAGATAATCCTTTCCGTCCACGTTGATTTCCGTGCCGGCATACTTGCCATACAGCACGGTGTCGCCGACACAAAGCTCCATCGGCTCGTCTTTCTTTCCGTTACCGACGGCAACGACTTTGCCCTGCTGCGGTTTTTCTTTCGCGGAATCAGGAATATACAGTCCGCTTGCGGTCTTGGTCTCGGCTTCCTTGGCCTCGATCAGGACTCTGTCTGCTAAAGGTTTAATGGTCATGATGTTTATATTTTTAATGTTTATTGTTTAATTTTGCATTTGCTGGTCAAGGCAAATTGAATGCCAACAGCCCGATTATGACAAAATGTCACCTCTTCCTCCTGGCAGCGCTGGCGCTGCTGTCGGTCTCCTGCAAGTCCGGCGGGCAGGGCACGTCCCTGTCTGACTACGGTTCCCGCTCCGCGGCCACGCGGACCGCGCAATTTGAGCAATATGTCCTGGAATTGCGGGAGATGCCCCTTCCGGACGCCATGCGCCGGCAGGACAGCCTGCTGCGGACGGCGGAGCAGGACAGCGCCGAGTGGGCGCGCCTGACCGAACTGGAGGCCAAGTACCTGATCGACCCGAACAGCCCGTTCCGGAACGAAGAGCTCTATATCCCCGTGGTCCGGCACCTGCTGTCGGCACCCTATTCCACCGAGTCGCAGCGCACCTATGCCGAATATATCCTGCCGCGGCTGCTGCTCAACCGGCCCGGAGAGCGGGCCGCCGATTTCGGGTTCATCACCCCGAAAGGCCGCCGCAGCAGCCTGTATGAGGTGCTCGAGGCACGGCATCCGCAGCAGACCATCCTATTCTTCAGCAATCCGGGCTGTCCCAACTGCAAGGAGATCACCGAATCGCTGGAGGCCCAGGCCGAGGTGCAGGCGCGCATCGCCGCGGGCGAGCTCCTGGTGGTCAACATCTATCCCGATGAGGACGTCGAGGCCTGGCTGGACTATCTGCCCAACTATCCGGACAGCTGGGTCTGCGGACAGGATGCCGACCAGCTGCTCAACAGCAACACGGTCTACTGGCTGCGTGCCATTCCGTCACTCTACCTGCTCGACGCGGAGGGACGCATCGTGCTCAAGGATGCCACGCTCGAAGACATCTTAAAATATAGCGTACAGCGCTGAGCCGCTGCCCGACATCGCGGCATAGAGGGCCCCTTCGTCATAGAGGGCCTGCTTCGCTGCGGCCAGTTCCGGGTGGCGGGCGAAGACCGACTCCTCGAAATCGTTGACCAGAAGGTCCTTCCACTCCTCGACCGGCCGCCGCACGACCGACTCGATGCGCAGTTGCGGCACGCGGGGCGTGATGCCGGCATAGGCCTCGCGGGTCGAGACAAAGACCTCCTGGGGATAGAGGCGCAGCGTGCGGCCTTCCAGCGAGAAAGCCAGCGGCGCGAGGATCTCGCCGCGGCCGCGCGCCATCATCGGGCGGTTGTAGATGAAAAAGGCGCAGTCGCTGCCCAGCTGGGCGGCCAGCGCGGCCAGCGCCTCTTTCGGCAGGTTCAGGCCGAAAAGGGCGTTGAGACCCGCCAGCGTGAAGGCGGCGTCGGACGACCCGCCGCCCAGGCCCGCACCCATCGGAATCTTCTTGTAGAGGTGGATCTCCACGGGCGGGATCCCGAAATGCCCGTTCATCAGCCGCCAGGCCTTCTCGCACAGGTTCTCGCCCGCGATGTCGGCGTTGTACACGTGCATCCGGAACGAATCGGCCGGAACCAGCTCCAGGATGTCGCAGCATTCCGGGACGGGATAAAAGAGGGTTTCGATGTCGTGGTAGCCGTCGGAACGTTTCCGCAGGACATTCAGGCCCAGGTTGATTTTCGCGTTGGGATAGAGGATCATGGCTGAACGATTACGCAACTACGAAGTTAGCGGTTTTTCCGTATCTTTGTAAATCAATCTTACGACATGCGCACAGAAATCTCTTCCATCGGCAAGCAGGCCGTCCTGCAGCGGCTCTTTGAAAACAGCGGTTTCACCAACGGGCAGCCCGTCCGGCTGAAACAGAAAGGCGAGTGTTGCACCGCCCAGAAACTGATGCTGGAGGGGTGCGACTTCGATCTGGTCTATACGCCGCTCAAGCATCTGGGATACAAGGCCGTGCTGAATGTCCTGGGAGAGCTGTACGCGACGCTGCACCAGCCCGCTTCGTTGTCGGTCGTGCTGGGCCTTTCGAAGCGCTTCTGCTTCGAAGATGTGGCAGATCTGTGGGAAGGCATGCTGGCCGCCTGCCGCGAGCATGGCGTGAGCCAGCTGTCGCTCGACCTCAACCCCTCGGTCAACGGCCTGGCCATCGCCCTGGCCGCCTGCGGCGTGCAGAAGAAGGGCGTCATCGACAAGGTGCCGCGCACGAAGAACATGGACCTCATCTGCCTGAGCGGGCATGTCGGCGCCGCATACATGGGCCTGCACGTGCTCGAACGCGAGAAGGTCGCCTTCACCAGTTCCGGCGAACAGCCCGACCTGTCCAAGTACAAGGCCGTGCTGGGCAGCTACCTCAGCCCTGAAATCAAGCCGGGAATCATCGACCGGTTCGTCGAGGCGGATGTCCTGCCGTCGAACGGCTATTTCCTGACGCGCGGACTGGGCGAAGCCATCCTGCGCCTCTCCCGCGACACGGGGCTGGGCGCGAAAATCTATCTCGAAAAGATTCCGATCTCCTCGCAGACGTTTGCGATGGCCGAAGAGATCGACATGGACGCCGTGACGGCGGCGATGAACGGCGGCGACGACTACAAGTTCATCTTTACCGTGCCCCTGGGCAAGCACGACGTCATCCGCAAGGATTTCCAGGATTTCGAAGTCATCGGCCACATGGCGCGCCCTGACGTGGGCGCCGTCCTCGTCACGCCCGAAGGAGCCGAACTCCCCATCCACGCCCAGGGCTTCTGATCCGCGACGCCGCGCATGAACAAGCTTCTCCAGCACCTCGTCAAAGGCAAGGCTGAAACCACCGGGCTTCAGCTGTTCCGGTATTTCTTCGTCGGCGGAGGCGCTTTCATCGCGGACTACCTGACCCTCTGGTTCCTCACGGACATCTGCGGGCTACACTACCTGCTCTCCGCGGCCATCGCCTTCCTGGTGGGCCTGACCTGCAACTATCTGCTCAGCACGGCCTGGGTATTCGACCACAACCGGCTGAAGAACCGCTGGGCCGAATTCGCGGTGTTCGCCATCATCGGCGTGGCCGGCCTCGGGCTCAACGAATTGATCATGTACATCGGCTGCGACCTCCTGCACCTGCACTATCTGGTGGCGAAGCTCATATCCACGGGCATCGTCTTCTTTTGGAACTTCTTCGCCCGCAAATTCATCCTGTTCAAATGAAAAAAGCCGTCATCATCGGGGCCGGACCGGCGGGCCTGACCGCCGCCAGCGAGCTGCTGGACAAGACGGACATCCAGCCCGTGGTGCTGGAGGCGACCGCTGCCATCGGCGGCATCTCGCAGACCGTCGCTTACAAGGGAAACCGCATGGACATCGGCGGACACCGCTTCTTCTCGAAGGACCGGGAAGTGATGGACTGGTGGAAAAAGCGGATGCCCGTACAGGGTGCCCGCTCCAAAGACGACATCCTGCTGGGGCTCAACGACAAGCCGCTGGAGCCGGGCGGGCCGGATCCGGAACGGGAAGACCGCGTCATCCTGCTGCGGCACCGGGTCAGCCGGATCTTCTTCCTGCGCAAATTCTTCGACTACCCCATCTCCCTGTCCCGGGGCACTTTCGCCAATATGGGGCTGGGCCGCACGCTCAAGGCCGGGTTCGGATATCTGGGTTCCGTCATCCACAAGCGCCCGGAAAACTCGCTGGAGGATTTCTATATCAACCGGTTCGGGAAGCCGCTCTACAGCATGTTCTTCGAAGGCTATACCGAGAAGGTGTGGGGCGTCCATCCCTCGAAGCTCGGCGCCGACTGGGGAAGCCAGCGGGTCAAGGGCCTCTCGGTGACAGCCGTGCTCAAGGACATGCTGAACAAGGCTTTCCACAAAAAGGAAGCACAGGGCGACAAGGTGGAAACCTCGCTCATCGAGCAGTTCATCTATCCGAAATACGGTCCGGGGCAGCTGTGGGAGCTGGTGGCGGACGAGATTGCCGGAAAGGGCGGGGAGGTGCGCCGGGAGGCGGAAGTCATCGACGTCCATGTCGCAGACGGGCGCGTGGATTCCGTGGGATTCCGCCGGAGCGACGGCACGGTGGGCCGCGAGCCGTGCGACTGGCTGCTTTCCACCATGCCCGTCAAGGACCTGGTGGCGGCCCTTTCGGGCATCGACGTGCCCGAAGATGTGGCCCGCATCGCGCGGGAACTGCCCTACCGCGACTTCATCACCGTCGGACTCTGCGTCAAGAAGCTGAAAATCAAGAACCAGACGCCCATCAAGACTTTCGGCGGACGGGTTCCCGACACCTGGATCTACGTGCAGGAACGCGACGTGAAGGTCGGCCGGCTGCAGATTTTCAACAACTGGTCGCCCTATCTGGTGAAGGACTATGAAAACACGCTGTGGATCGGGCTGGAGTATTTCTGCGCGGAAGGCGACGAACTCTGGAAGATGTCCGACAAAGACTTCATCCGCATGGCCGTCGACGAGCTGGTGAAGATCGACGTGGTCGAACGCGAAGACGTGCTCGATGCGTGCCGCGTCAAGATCAAGAAGGCTTACCCGGCCTACTTCGGCAGCTACCGGGAACTCGACAAGGTAAAGGCGTTCCTCGACGGCATCGAAAACCTCTACTGTCTGGGACGCAATGGCCAGCACCGGTACAACAATATGGACCACTCGATGCTGACGGCCATGGAGGCGGTGCGCAACATCCGCGACCACGTGACCGGCAAAGAAAACGTCTGGAATGTAAATACGGAGAAATCGTACCATGAAAGTAAATGAAAAGACGCTCCGGTGGCTGTTTCTGGCGATCATCACGGTGAGTTTCATCGTGAACTACGCCGCCATCTTCGACAAGAAGCTGGATGTGAACGGAGACAACTACATGTATTACCTGCTCGCGCACAGCCTTTCCACCGGGCAGGGCTATGTCTCCGACATCGGCCCGGAGCCGGCTCCGCATACGCACTTTCCGCCGGGATACCCGGTTTTCCTGTCGCTGTTCCTGCGGATCTTCCCGAACAATATCGTGGCCCTGAAGCTGCTCAACGGGCTCCTGTTCCTGGCTTCGCTGTTCCTCCTTTTCCGGATCGTCCGGAAGACGACGGGGAAATATGGCCTCTGGTACGCCCTGGCCGCCTGTCTCCTGTGTACCTTCCAGGCCGACCTGCTGCGCTGGACGACCATCCTGATGAGCGAGATGCTCTACATGACCATCTCCTTCGGCATCATCGCCCTGTGCCTGGACCTCGACCTTGACGCCGTGCGCCGCAAGGACCGCTGGCACATCGTGCGGCTGGCGGGCATCTGCCTGCTGGTCGTCTGTGCCTATTTCGTCCGGACCATGGGCATCTCCGTCATCCTGGCCGTCACGCTGGCGTTCCTGGTCCTGGCTATAAAAGGGCTGGCCCGCAGGAAGACGGAAGGGCGCCGCTGGCTGATGCCGCTGCTGGCCGCGAGCCTCGTACTGGCTTCGTTCTTCATTGCGAAGGGATGCTGGGACCATCGCAACCAGCGCGTGTCGCCCGGCTACCAGAGCGATTACCGGGCCTTCTTCACCCCGCCCGCCGAGGACGACGGAAACCCGGTCAGCGCGAAGGATTTCTGGGTGTCGCGCATCGCCAATAATTCGATCTTCTTTATTGGGTACTACATTCCTTATTCCGTGCTTAATCCGGAGAAATCCCTGCTGTCCCCGACCTCGGCATCGAAAGACGATTTGAGCTGGGTGCTGGGAATCCTGGTCATCGCGCTGATGGTGGTGGGGTTCCTGTCGATGGAGGGATTGCAATGGCTGCTCCTGGGCTATGTCCTGATCACTTTCGGCGTACTGGTGCTCTACCCGACCGGCTACACGAACACCCGGTATTTCGTCCCGCTGATCCCGCTGATGACCGCGGCCTTCGTCGTGGGCGCCGGCCAGGTCGTGGGCTGGCTCGCACGAAAACTGTTCCACCGCGACCTGCCCTGGCTTTCCCCGCTCGTGGCGATGCTCCTGCTGTTGCCGCTGCTGCCCGTCTATTACCAGTCCCAGGCATTGTACCGGAAGACCGCTGGCATTAAGTCCTACGCAGCCGTGCCCCAGATGGCACCGTTCCAGGCTTACATCGACGCCTGCGAGGCCTGCCGCAACTTCCCGCAGGACCGTCTCACCGCGGTCCTGAAGCCGGAACTTTTCTATGTCCACTCCGGTTTTCACCATTCCGTGGCCATTCCGCGCGACGGCACGCCGGAAGAAGCGCTTTCTTTCCTGGAAAACAATAAGGTGGATGTCGTCATCGTGGACACCTGGTTCCCGTCGGCCTACCGGATCATCCTGCCGACCGTCGAACGGTATCCCGAGCGGTTCTCCCTCCTGGGCTCGACGGGAGACCGGGCCAAACCGACGCTGATCCTGGGATTCCGGTAACCGGATGAAAGAAAAAAGGGCCGCCACCTTCTCCCGAGTGACCGCCCTTTTTAATTAATATACTAAAACCTAAACCACCTGTAAGATGCAACCGGAGGCGCAAATGTTGCGTCCCAAAACGGGATTTTCCACCTTTTGACAACAAATGCCTCTTTTTGACAATTTTAGTGCGCCTGAACTAGCGCATCCTGCGCATTCTTTCCTCAACGAGCGCCGCCATCTTTTCGCGCAAGTCGGGCGCGGAGATCTTTTCGAGGACCTCGCCGACAAACGCCAGCTGCTGGAGCAGCCGGGCCTCTTCCTGCGGGATGCCGCGTGTCCGCATATAGAAGAGTTCGTCTTCATTGAGACGGCCGACTGTAGCGCCGTGGCTGCATTTCACGTCGTCGGCGTAGATTTCCAGCTGGGGCTTGGTGAAAGCACGGGCCGCTTCGCTGGCCAGCAGGTTGTGGTTGGCCTGGTAGGCCTCGGTCTTCTGCGCGTCGGGCACCACCTTGATCAGGCCATGGAAGCGCGTCACGGCATGGCCGCCGACCACGCTCTTGAACAACTGGTTGCTGCGACACTGCGGCACCTGGTGGGTCAGCAGGATGTCATAGTCCATCTCCTGGCCACCGTCTGCCAGGCTGAGGCCGGCCAGGTCGCAGGAAGCCTCCCGGCCCTGGAGCGACACCTGCAGCCGGTTGCGGACCCCTTCTCCGCCGAGCGTCAGGAAGACCATCTTCAGGGAAGCGCCTTCGGCGAGCGAGAGCTCGAAGTCCGTCTCACAGTTGTCAGCACCGGCTCCGTCCTGCAGCACGAGATACTCGGCTGCAGCACCGGCTTCCAGCGCGATCCGCACACGGCCTTCGGGGTTGTTGATGATTTGCTGCTCCATGCGCCTATTCGCTTTCCTGGATGAGCCAGTCGTAGCCTTTCTTTTCGATTTCGAGCGCCAGTTCCTTGCCGGCGGTCTTGATGATGCGGCCCTTGTACAGGACGTGGATCACGTCGGGCACGATGTAGTCGAGGAGCCGCTGATAGTGGGTGATGACGATGAAGGCGTTGTCGGCATGCCGGAGCTTGTTGACGCCGGAAGCCACGATGCGCAGCGCGTCCACGTCGAGGCCCGAGTCGGTCTCGTCGAGGATGGCCAGGCGCGGTTCGAGCATCGCCATCTGGAAGATCTCGTTGCGCTTCTTTTCGCCGCCCGAGAAGCCCACGTTCACGCCGCGGCCCGAGAAGCTGCTGTCCATTTCGACATAGGCCATCTTCTCGCGCATCATCTTCAGGAACTGGGCTGCGCTGAGCGGCTCGAGCCCGCGCTGCTTGCGCTGCTCGGCGACGGCCGCCTTCATGAAATTGACGTTGCTTACGCCGGGAATCTCGACCGGGTACTGGAATCCCAGGAAAATGCCGGCCCAGGAGCGTTCCTCGGGATTCATGGCGAGCAAGTCGCGCCCGTCGTAGGTGACGGAACCTTCCGTGACGGTGAAGGTGTCGCGGCCGGCCAGGACGGCCGAAAGCGTACTCTTGCCGGATCCGTTGGGCCCCATGATGGCATGGACCTCGCCGGGCTTGATTTCCAGGTTGACGCCGCGGAGAATCTCCTTCTCGCCGACCGAAGCGTGCAGGTTTTCTATCTTGAGCAGGGTGTTCATCAGGCTTTCCTCCTATACATCTTCTCCCAGTTGACCAGGGAGATGATGCCGTTGACCAGGTAAAGGGCACTCACGATCGGCATGAAAAGGTTGCCGACCGAAATGTGCAGGATGAGTTGGGTGATATTGACAATGATCCAGGCCACCCAGCAGTCCCATTTCTTCATGGCACTCAGGAACTGGGCGACGAGGATGAGGATCGTGACGCAGGAATCGAGATACGGGTGCGGGTCGGCCGGGAACAGGCGTTGCAGCAGCCAGCCCCAGAGCGCCGCCACCACCAGCACGATCGCGATGGTAAGGACGCGTTCCACCCAGGTGAGCATCGACACCTTCAGCTCGCCCTCCTTCTCGGAGCTCGCCTCGCCCTCCTTGGGATGGGTCCAGCGGTAGTGGCCGAGGATGTTGATGCCCAGCGACACGGGCTGCAGCAGCAACGAGGCAACCAGGTTCTTCTGCAGGAACAGGAAGAAGAGCGCGAAGGTGTAGAGATACCCCACCCAGAAGTTGTACTTGCTTCCCCGGCCTGCGAGAAAGACGCAGGTCAGGCCCAGCAGCGAGCTCACCAGATCAAGCCAGTTGAACGTCATCCGATGCTCCCCTCCAGGGAGACCTGCAGCAGTTTCTGTGCTTCGACGGCAAATTCCATCGGCAGCTTGTTGAGGACTTCACGGGCATAGCCGCCTACGATCAGGCCGACGGCCTCCTCTTCGGTGATGCCGCGTTGGCGGCAGTAGAAGAGCTGGTCTTCGCTGATCTTCGACGTAGTGGCTTCATGTTCCACGACAGCATCCGGGTTGGCCGACTCGATGACCGGGAAGGTATGCGCGCCGCACTTGTCGCCCAGAAGCAGGGAGTCGCACTGTGAATGGTTGCGGGCACCCTCGGCGCCGGGAAGGACTTTCACCAGGCCGCGGTAGCTGTTCTGGCTGCGGCCGGCCGAGATACCCTTGCTCACGATGCGGCTGGTCGTGTTCCGGCCGATGTGGATCATCTTCGTACCGGTGTCGGCCTGCTGGAAATGGTTGGTGACGGCTACGCTGTAGAACTCGGACACGGAATTGTCGCCCTTGAGGATGGTGCTCGGGTATTTCCACGTAATCGCGGAGCCGGTCTCGACCTGGGTCCAGAAGAGCTTGCTGCCACTGCCCTTGCAGATGCCTCGCTTGGTGACGAAATTGTAGATGCCGCCACGGCCCTGCGCGTCGCCGGGATACCAGTTCTGCACGGTGGAATATTTGACTTCGGCGTCCTTCTCGACGACGATCTCGACGACGGCCGCATGAAGTTGCGCCTCGTCGCGCATCGGGGCGGTGCAGCCTTCCAGATAGCTCACGTAGGCGCCCTCGTCGGCCACGATGAGGGTGCGCTCGAACTGGCCGGTGCCGCGGGCGTTGATCCGGAAGTAGCTCGACAGCTCCATCGGGCAGCGCACGCCTTTAGGAATATAGCAGAACGATCCGTCGCTGAAGACGGCGCTGTTCAGGGCGCTGTAGAAGTTGTCGCCGATGGGGACGACCGTCGCGAGGTATTTCCGCACGAGTTCGGGGTAGTTCCTGACGGCTTCGGAGAACGAGCAGAAGATGATGCCTTTTTCGGCGAGCGTCTCGCTGAAGGTGGTCTTCACCGACACGCTGTCGAACACGGCGTCAACGGCCGCGTTACCCTGTCCGGAGGCCAGGCCGGCCAGGACGTCCCGTTCGTTGAGGGGGATGCCGAGTTTGTCGAAGGTTTTCTCGATTTCGGGGTCGATCTCGCGTTTACCGGATTTATGTCCGGCCTTTTTCGGAGCTGCGTAATAGACGATGTCCTGGAAGTCGATGGGCGGGATATCGAGGTGCGCCCAGGTGGGCAACGACATCTTCTGCCACTGCCGGAAGGCTTTCAGCCGGAATTCGAGCAGCCATTCGGGCTCTTCCTTCTTGCGGGAGATCAGCCGGATGATGTCTTCGTCGAGACCTTTCGGGATGAAGTCCTGCTCCACCACCGTCTCGAACCCGTGCTCATACTCGCCCGACGTTACCTCTTCTATGATTTTCTCGCTCTCTTTCATTGCCGCTGCAAAGATAGCATTATTTTCTACAGTTGGCGACCGGCTTTCTTGAGCATGCGCTTTACCTTGCGGTTCCGCATGCTCAACCAGTGATCGATCATCTGGTTCTCAATCTCCGGGGCGTCCAGGACCGCGTTCTTGCGGCGCTTGGATTGGAAAAACCGGAGATAGGCTCCGATATGGCGGCGTTTCTTCTCGTGGTAGATAGCGTCGAACGGTATCAGGATGCCGGTATCCTCGATATTATGCATCAAGCGGTTTACCGCCGTGCCGAACATCATCATCTTCGATGTGGCGGAGAGATAGGCGGTAAAGTTCGGCGGAAGGTTTACTTCCCTCATCTTTGCGGCCGCCTTCAGCTGTTTGTAATCTTCCGCCAGGTCGTCCTTGCTCAAGATCAGGTCCATCAGCCTGGGGTCGGAAACGGGCATGACCGCCTGGTCTTCCCAGGGGCGGACGAGATCGTCCTTGTCGCCGAAGTGCTTCCAGAGGAAATGATAGATCAAATCCCTGGCGATCGGGTCGTACGAAGGATAAAGGGTGACCTTCCCGAAGAAATACAGCAGGTCCGGGTTTTTCATGATGATGGCCACAAGGCCATCCCACAGGTTGTCCAGGGCAAACATGGGCCTTGTCACTTTCTCGGATCCCTGAATGACCGGCGTCACGAAATTGCGTCCCAGTTCTATGACGTGCGGCAGGTACTCATCGATAAACTTTTTGGAAAAACGAAACTGATGGGAGCTGGCGAGAACGGGCTGTCCATCCTCGTCGAACGTTGCATCCGATCCGAAAAGAAAGCGATAGCCCCCGATGATCACCTCGTTGTCCGGATCCCAGACGATCAGCTGCTTGTAGGGCTTCTCCATCTTGTCATATTCGTCCAGGTCTATGGCGTTGCCCGTAGATCCTCCGGCCTCGCGGAAGGCGACTTCGCGCAGCCGGCCGATTTCCGTAACGACATTGGGGGAATCCTGCCAGGTAACGATGTACAGCTCGTTGTGGCCCTTGTTGGTGTCCTCCAGTTTCTTGGCGGGGGTAAGCTCGGCTTTGATCAGCTCGACAGGTACAGGATCGATGATGGTTTTCATAGGGCGGATGGTGTCAGTCGATATGTGAAGGCCAGGGATTGGAAACAATGCCCGCCATGTCAAGCATGGTCTTGTGTGCAAGGTCGCGCATGCGTGCTGCCTCGTCCCTTCGCGCCGCCTTGAGATCGGGCACGATGGGATCGCCCACGTGGATGGTCAGCAGCGGTTCTCCCTTGCCAAAGAGCTTGCGCCAACCGGTACGGGGCCGGAAAGTAATGATCATCGGAACGATGGGGAGGGCATACCGGTAGGCCATGTTGAAGGCGCCGGTCTTGAAGGGCCTGAGCGGAGCATAGTATTTCCAGCTGCAACTTTCCGGGAAGATGTGGATCCACCGTTTGCGGGAATGCAATTCATCCATCGCCTCGTTGAACTTCCGCAGTCCGCCGTAATCTTCGGGGATGGCGATGCCACCGATATATTTCATGATGAATCCGTCCTTGCCGTTGAACGGCTGGGCGTACATGGGAATCCATGCCGTCCGGAAACGCATCGCCTGCAGTACGCAAAGCATATCCCACCGGTGGACGTGATTGCACACGGTCATTACGCCGCCGGCAAAAAGCTTGCGGTTCTGGCGGATTTTCTCGCGCCCTTCGATCTTGAGCCCGAACCGGATCCGGTTCAAAGGGAAGGCCACGGTCCAGGCGACCAGGTACACAAGCGCGTGCAAGATTTTAAATTTCAGCGACTTGTCAAGATATGTGTACGTTTCGTCAAAGGCAATGTCCTTGTTTTTCCCGCGGATGGGTGCCATCCGGGTGAAAGGGTTGTCCCCGGAGAAATCCGCTATCGGTTCCGGCACATAGACCCCTTCCGAAACCATGAAGTTCCGATATGCCGGCCCGAATGAAGAATAATCCTTTGTCATACTTAACCACACAAATGTAATAAAAAAGAAAAAAAGTTATACCTTTGCACTTTCCAGCCGGACCTCACCGCCAGTGGTTAACGGGCGGCATCAGCCGCTAGCGGAGACCGGGCAGCGGAGACCCTGCGGGATAGCAAGGTCGGAGCGAGGGGGTTCGGGGGCAGTGCCCCCGTAATGAGATATGGTGTAATGGTAGCACAACAGATTTTGGTTCTGTTTGTTCAGGTTCGAATCCTGATATCTCAACAAAGTAACCAATTCAATACACCACTGTGGAACCTCCGAGTAGTCTGAACCTCAGCGACGGGCACCCATGCACCGGGTCCCCGGCCAGGTGGTGTATTCCCAACCACCATGGCACTATACCTCAAGAAAGAACTCGAAGATGACGCCCGGATCTACGTCTGGGAAATCACGGAGACCGAAGAAGAGCTGATGGCCAATACGGCCGTCCCTGACAACGAGCTGGAAGAACTCCAGTACACGCGCAGCGAAGCCCGCCGAAGGGAGAAGCTTGCCGAGCGCGCCCTGCTGAACGAGATCTTTCCCGAAAAGCTCTATCTGGGCCACCACGACAACGGCAAGCCGTATCTCCAGAATACGGCCATGGAGATCAGCATCTCCCACACCAACCGTTTCGTGGCCATCCTGCTCAGCCCCGACGAGAACCTGGGCATCGACATCGAAAGCCTCGACCGGGATTTCTCGGCCGTGGAGAAAAAGGCGCTCAGCGAAGACGAGATCGAAGACCTGGAGGACGACAAGCGGAAGACGCTGCAGCTGGCCATCTACTGGTGCGCCAAGGAGGCCATCTACAAGAGGATGTCCATCTCCGGCGTCGATTTCGCCGAGCAGATCGAGGTCGAGCGCTTTACGCCCCGCGACGAAGGCGAGATCGAGGCGACGTTCTACCACAAGGACGGCACGGAGCTCGAATTCGAGCTCAGCTACGAGGTGTTCGAGAACCATGTGATGGTCTGGGTTGTAGGATAATAACATAAAAACTGACACGAGAGGAGATGAAGAATTTTGTAGAAGAACTCAGATGGAGGGGAATGATCCAGGATATCATGCCCGGAACCGAGGAGAAACTGATGGAAGGGCCGCAGTCGGCCTATGTGGGCATCGACCCGACGGCGGATTCGCTGCATATCGGACATCTGGTGAGCGTGATGATCCTGAAGCATTTCCAGAACTGCGGACACAAGCCGTTCGCCCTGGTCGGCGGCGCCACCGGCATGATCGGTGACCCCTCGATGAAGTCGGCGGAACGCAACCTGCTCTCCGAGGAGACGCTCCGTCACAACGTGGAGTGCCTCAAGGCGCAGCTGTCCCGTTTCCTCGATTTCGATTCCGACGCCCCCAACAAGGCGGAACTGGTCAACAACTACGACTGGATGAAGGACTATACGTTCATCAATTTCATCCGCGACATCGGCAAGCACATCACCGTCAACTATATGATGGCCAAGGATTCGGTCAAGAAACGCCTCTCCCGCGAATCGAGCGAGGGCATGTCCTTCACCGAATTCAGCTACCAGCTGATCCAGGGCTACGACTTCTACTGGCTCTGGAAGAACCGGGGCTGCGTGCTCCAGTTCGGCGGCAGCGATCAGTGGGGCAACATCACCACCGGCAATGAGCTGATCCGCAGGCTGGACGGCGGCGAGTCGTTCGCCCTTACCTGCCCGCTCATCCGCAAGGCCGACGGCACCAAGTTCGGCAAGACCGAGCGCGGCAACGTGTGGCTCGACCCCGAGCGCACCTCCCCGTACGAGTTCTACCAGTTCTGGCTCAACGTGGCGGACGCCGATGCGGAGAGCTACATCAAGATCTTCACGCTGCTCGACCGCGAGACCATCGAATCGGCCATCGCCGCGCACCGCGAAGCGCCCGAGCGCCGCGAGCTCCAGAAACTCCTCGCACGCGAAGTGACCGTGATGGTGCACGGGCAGAAAGCCTATGAGAACGCCGTCGAGGCGTCGCAGATGCTCTTCGGCAAAGGCACCGTGGAGGCACTCAAGGCCCTGGACGAGCGCACGTTCCTGTCGGTCTTCCGGAACGTCCCGCAGTTCACGCTGCCGAAGGACGCACTGCCCTGCGACATTCTCGAAATGCTCGCCGTCCGCACGGACATTTTCCCCAGCAAGGGCGAATGCCGCAAGACGATCCAGGGCAACGGCCTGAGCATCAACAAGGAAAAAGTGTCCGACACGGCACTCCAGCTCACGGAAGCCGACCTGCTTGACGGCAAGTACATCCTGGCGCAGAAAGGCAAGAAGAACTATTACATCCTGACGTTTGCATAATGGAAAGCGAAACCACCCGACAGCAGAAAGTCGCCCGCCAGATCCAGAAGGACCTGGCCGAGATGATCCGCGCACGCGGCATGGCTGCGTATGACGGCGCGCTGGTCACGGTAAGCGGCGTGAAAATCAGCCCCGACCTGGCCCTGGCCAAGGTCTATGTCAGCATCTTTCCGTCCGCCAAGGCGAAGGATGTGATGCAGCGCCTCCAGGATGAGACGTCGCGGCTCCGCGGCGCGCTCGGACGCAGGGTGGCGAAGCAGCTCCGCATCGTGCCGGAACTGAATTTCTATCTGGACGATTCGCTCGACTACGTGGAGCACATCGACGAGTTGCTGAAAAAATAAACCGGCGGGGTTTCCGATGAATCTCTCCCGGTTCATAGCGCGGCGCTATCTGTTTGCGAAAAAGTCGCACCAGGTGATCAACATCATCTCCATCATCGCGGCGACGGGCATCGCGGTCGGATGCGCCGCACTGGTAATTATCCTGTCCATTTACAACGGGTTCGATTCCGTAGTGCGCAGCCTCAACGACTCGCACACGCCCGACGTGCTGGTGACGCCCGCGCAGGGCAAGGTTTTCTCGCCGGACAGCCGGTTTGATTTCCTGCGCGAGGACCCGCGCGTGAAGGCGGCGTGCGGGGTGCTGGAGGAGAGCGTGTTCCTGCAGTACGGCGAACGCAACAAGGTGGTCGTGGCCCGGGGCGTCGATTCGCTGTACGAACAGGTGACGGGCCTGCGCGACTACCTGGTGGAAGGGCGGTTCGAGCTCATGTACGGCGACCTGCCGCAGGTGGTGCTGGGGCGCACGGTCGCACTGGAGCTGGGCCTGAAGACGGCCTTCCTGCTGCCGGTCACGGCCTGGTTCCCCAGCCGTACGAAGCAGGTGGACCTGCTCAATCCCCTGGCCTCGCTCCGGCAGAAGCGGCTGTATCCCGCCGGCATCGTGGCGCTGGACCAGGATTTTGACCAGAAGTACATGTTCATGCCGCTCGATGTCCTGCAGGACCTGCTTGAATACACCAATGAGGTGTCGGGCGTCGAGATCTACCTGAATCCGGAAGGGCTGGACCGTCGGGAGATGGCTTCTCGCCAGGTGCTCTCCGACCTGCGCGGGCGGCTGGGCGACGAATTCGTCGTGCGCGACCGCCAGCAGCAGAACAGCACGCTCTACCGGCTGCTGAAATATGAGAAGGCGGCTATCTACCTGATCCTGCTGTTCGTGATGCTGATTATCTCGGTCAACATATATGGCTCTCTGTCGATGCTCATCATCGAGAAGCGCGACGACATCGCGACGCTGCAGGCAATGGGCGCCGACGGGAAACTGGTGGAGCAGATCTTCGTCCGGGAGGGATGGATGATCTCGCTGCTGGGCATCCTGGCCGGCGTGGCCGTGGGCTTGCTGGTCTGCTGGCTGCAGCAGCGTTTCGGACTGGTGAAGATGCCAGGCAATTTCGTGGTGAGCGCCTATCCGGTGGACGTACAGGTGCGCGACATCGCCCTGATCGCCGTCGGCGTCGCCCTCATCGGCTGGCTCATCTCGCTCCTCACCCGCCGCATGACAGAACGGTAGAGGGGTTAAGGGCGTTGGGACTTGAAGAAGTCGGTCATGAGGCGGGAGCAGTCGGGGGCGAGGATGCCGGCGGTGACTTCGGTGCGGGGATGGAGGAGCGACGGAAAAAAGAGCGTGTAGCCCCGCTTCGGATCGTCAGCCCCGTAGACCAGACGGCCCAGCTGAGCCCAGGCCAGCGCCGCCGCACACATCGGACACGGCTCCACCGTCACATATAACGTACAGTCATTCAGATATTTCCCGCCAAGAAACCCCGCAGCCATCCCGATCAGCTGCATCTCCGCATGCGCCGTCACGTCCGTGAGCCGCTCCGTCAGATTGTGCGCCCGCGCAATGACGCGCCCGCCGCAGACCACAACGCCGCCAATCGGCACTTCCCGCTCCGCCAAAGCACGCTGTGCCTCCCGCAACGCCTCCCGCATGTATTGTTCGTCATCCTTCATTTCTGTCCGAAACGGCATAGTTTTTTCATCCGTGACCTATTTTTCATGCAAATATAATAAATTTGCACCGCCAATTGAATATATGACCCGGAAGCTTCTCATCCTCCTCACCCTGACGGTGCTGGCTGCCCTGCCGGCCCGCGCCCAATACTACCAGACGGGCAGCAACCCGTCCGGTACGCGCTGGAACCATATCAGCGGTGAGCATTTCGAAGTCATCTACCCCCGCGAGATCGACTCCCTCGCCCGGGAATTCCTCTTCGCCTTCGAGCGTGACCGCGCCGCCGACCTGGCCGGACTCCGCATCCAGTCGGAACGGGTGCCGATGATCCTGCACCCCTACGACATGTACAGCAACGGAACCGTCGTCTGGGCGCCCAAGCGCGTCGAACTGATGACGACCCCGCCTTTCGAGGCCCTCTATCCGATGGACTGGGAGACCCAGCTCTCCACCCACGAAGGCCGCCACCTGGGCCAGATGGCCCATTACACGAGAGGCATCTACCGCGTGTTGATGTTCCTCACGGGCGAGCAGGGCATCGGCGTGGGCGTCGGCCTCTATCCTTCGAAGACCCTGCTGGAAGGCGACGCCGTGCAGAACGAGACCGACCTGACCGGTGCCGGCCGCGGCCGCAATCCCGAATTCCTGAAATTCTACCACGCCTCGTTCCTCGAAAAGGATTTCCGTAAATACGACGACTGGCGCTACGGCTCCTACCACCGGTACAATCCCAGCAAATACGCCTTCGGCTACATGATCAACAGTACGATGCGCGACAATTCCGGCAACTATTTCGTGACGGGCGACATCATGGCCGAACAGGTCCGGAGCTGGTGGCGCTTCTTCAGCGTGTCGCACCGCAGCTATATCCGCGCCTCCGGCCTGACCACGCGCAAGAACTGGCGCCTGGCCGTGTCGCGCTACACCCAGCGGTGGGACTGGGAATACAAGACACGCGCACCGTACACGATCTCTACGGCCCTCATCCCGGAACGGCCGAAATACTATACGGAATTCGACAACCCGCTGCTGCTCCCGGACGGCCTTTATGCGACGATGGCAGGCCTGCAGGATGAACGTCACCTGGTCCGCATCGATTCGCTGGGCGACCACCATCGCCGGCACACCCTGTCGGGCAACACCAGCTCGCTGGCCGCCGACGGCGACGGCGCGCTGTTCTCGGAAATCATCCCCGACCCGCGCTGGGAACACCGCAGTTGGTCGGTCATCCGCCGTTACGACGCAACCACCAACCGCGTGGAGACCCTGACCCGCAAGACGCGCTACGTCAATCCCGTCCCCGCGGGCGACGCGATCCTGGCCATCGACTACAAGGTCACGGGAGGCTCGGATATCGTGGTCCTCGACCGGGAAGGCCACCTGACCGACCGGATCGCCGCCCCGGCAGGCACGCAGGCCCTCAACGCCGCCCGGCTCGGAGAGACCCTCTATGTCTCGGCCCTGTCCCACGAAGGCGCTGCCATCTACCGGCTCGGCGACACGGGGTGGAAGGCCGTCCTCGGCCCGCAGAAAAAGGCCATCCGCGACATGCGCCCGGCCGGTGACAGCCTCCTCTATTTCATCTCCGACCTCGACGGCATCAGCAACGTCTACGCTTACCGGCCCGACGAAGATGAAGAAGAACTGCGGTTCGAGCAGTGGACCACCGTCCCGGTGAGTGCCGCCCACCCGTTCCTGGGAGAAGACGGCTCCCTGTACGTGTCCAACTATGACGCGCTCGGCTACCGTCCCGTTCGCGTAGACGCCGACAGCCTGGACCGGAAGGACGCTTCGTTCTTCCTGGCCTACGAAGAGCCGACGGCAGGACGCAATAGCCGGCAGGCCACCGGATACATTCCGCCGCGCTCCGAAGAGCGGGAGGCCCAACTGCGCGCCGATATCGACTCGCTGGAAAGCCACCCGTACAGCAAGGTGCTGCACGGCATCCATATCCATTCCTGGTTCCCGTTCTATGCCGACCCCGACCGCATCATCAACGACATCGGCCGCTTCAACCTCGATAACTGGTACCGGTTCATCGCACCGGGCGCCACGGTGATTTCGCAGAACAACCTCGGCACCCTCGCGGCCATCCTCGGCTACTCGTGGCGGCAGGACAAGAACCTGCATGGCGCGCACCTGAACCTGAGCTATTCGGGACTCTACCCCGTGTTCGAGGTCGCCGTCGATTATAACGACCGCCTCCGGCAGAATATCGTCTACGAATTCGACCAGAATTCGCTCCGGAATACGACCTATTCGTATGAGCGGAACGCCCTGACCGCGGTAGCCATGGCCTACGTGCCGCTCAACCTGTCGCGCGGCGGGTGGAACCGCCAGCTCACACCGCAGCTGAGCTACTCGATGACCAACGACCGGGCCCGCTTCGAATATGCCGGCAAGACCCTGGAGATCCCCGTCAACCAGCTGCTCCGCGCCAGCGTCAGCTACTACTCGATGCTTTCACAGCCGGCAGCGCGCATCCGTCCGCGCCTGGGCCTGGGCCTGAGCGTCAGCGGCCAGCTCCAGCTGGGCGTCAGCAACCTCGAGCCGCACTGGATGAACGCAGTCAACGTCTACGGCTATCTGCCCGGTTTCGGCAAGGAAGACAACTTCAAGCTGACGTACAACTACCAGCAGCAGGGCGGAAGCCTGCTCACCACCCAGAACATGGTGAAACTGCCGCGGGGATACAACAAGGATGAGTTCATCCTGAAGAACTACCACGGCTTCTCGCTCGACTACGCGCTGCCCATCAACACCGACGGCATCAGCGGCGGCTGGCTCTTCTATTTCAAGCGGCTACAACTCATTCCCTTCGTGGATTACGGCTTCGACGCCGACCAGCAGTTCTTCTCGTACGGCGGCGCGGCGCTCGTCAACACCCAGCTGTTCCGCATCGGCAAGGAACTCCGGTTCGGCGTGCAGTACGCCCGCACGATGGAAGGCGGCCGCGGCCAATTCAAATTCGTCCTCAGCTCCGGTTTCTAAATAATGGACAAACAGCTTAAACTCAACGGGTTCGACTGGTTCCTGATCCTGGGTACCACGGCCGTCAGCATCGCTTCCTCGCTGCTGGGCGAGGGTTGGGACACACTGGGCTTCATCGTGGCCGTCACGGGCATCGTCAACCTGGTGCTCTGCGCCAAGGGCAACATCTGGAACTACCTGTTCGGCATCATCTACAACGCCATCTATGTCTATATCGCGTGGAAGTCGCGCCTGTTCGCCGACTCGGCCATCTACCTGCTCTATTACCTGCCGATGCAGTTCGTGGGCTGGGCCCAGTGGAAGAAGAACCGGAACCAGGACAGCGGTGCGGTGAACGCCCGCCATCTCGACCGGAAGACCGCGCTGGCGCTCCTGGCCGCGGCGGCCGTGCTGATCCCGCTCTTCGCCTGGATCCTGTCGCGCCCGGTCATCGCCGACTCGCAGCCCTGGCTCGACAGCGTCACGACGGTCGTCTCCATCCTGGCCATGTACATGATGGTCAAGGCCATCGCGGAGCAATGGTACATCTGGATCGTGCTGGATGCGGTGCAGACCATCAAGTGGACGATCGCCACGATACGGGGCGACGAACACGCCGCGCTGATGCTCGTGATGTTCGCCTTCTTCCTGGCCAATGCCGTCTACGGCCTCATTCAGTGGAATGGATTAGCGCGGCGAGCTTCGGACCCACAACAGCCGTAAGCTCTTCCAGCGACGCTTCCTTGATCTTCTTCAGGCTCTTGAAGTGACGGAGCAGCTTCTGCTCGGTCTTCTCGCCGACGCCCGGTATCGAGCGCAGGGCGCTGACCGTCTGCTCCTTGCTGCGACGGTTCCGGTGATGCGTGATGCCGAAGCGGTGGGCTTCGTCGCGGATCTGCATCAGCACGCGGAGCGAGCTGGAGTTGCGGTCCAGGAACAGGGGCAGCGGATCGCCGGGCACGATGACCTCCTCCATCCGCTTGGCCAGGCCCACCACATACACCTGGTCGGCGATGCCCAGCTCCATGAGCGCCTCCAGGGCAAAGCCCAGCTGGCCCCGGCCGCCGTCGATGACGACCAGTTGCGGCAGGTCTTCCCCTTCGGCCATCATCCGGGAATAGCGGCGGTTCACCACCTCCTTCATCGAGGCGTAGTCGTTCGCGCCCACCACGGTCTTGATATTGAAATGGCGGTAGTCGCGTTTGCTCGGAAGCCCGTCGCGGAACACGACGCAGGAGGCCACGGGATTCGTGCCCTGGATGTTCGAGTTGTCGAAACACTCGATGTGCCGGGGCGGGACCGTCATGCCGAGATCCTTCTGCAGCTGCGCGACAATCTTTTCGGATTTCTCGATCCGTCGCGGCAGTGACTTCTCTTTCAGCAGCTTGTAGGTTTCCATGTCGAGGATGCCGTGTCCCACGGCCTTCTCGCGTTCATGATGGGCCTCCAGCAGCGCGAGCCGTTCCTTCCATTCCTGGGCGTCCTCGAAGCGGAGCTCGGCGGCCGCTTCCTGCATCTTTGCCCGGCAGGCCGACATCAGCTGGCGGGTGCGGCCGCTCAGCAGGGCCTTGATCTCCTCGACCTGCGCATCGTACGCCTCCCGGCTGAAGAGGCCCTCACACGGGCCAGCGCATTTTTCCAGGTGGTAGTTGAGGCAGCAGCGCACTTTCCCAGCGGCGATCTGCTCGTCCGTGAGCGGATGGGCGCAGATGCGCAGCTTGTAGAGGCTGCCCATCAGGTCGAGCAGCCGGCGCGCGTGCTGCACCGAAGCATAGGGCCCGTAGTAGAGCGAGCCGTCCTGGACATAGCGGCGCGTCAGCATCACGCGCGGGAAGGGCTCCTTGCGGATGCAGATCCACGGATAGGTCTTGTCGTCCTTCAGCATGATGTTGTACCGGGGCTGGAGCTGCTTGATCAGGTTGTTTTCCAGCAGCAGCGCGTCCTCCTCCGTCTCGACTACGGTGTAGCGGAGGTCGGCGATGTGTTCGACCAGGGCCCGGGTCTTGCGGTCCAGCTGTTCCGGGGGCCGGAAATACTGCGTCACGCGCCGTTTCAGGTCCTTCGCCTTGCCCACGTAGATGACCGTCCCGGCCGCGTCCAGATAGCGGTAGACTCCCGGATCGTGCGGCAGATATGCTATTTTCTCTCTGACATTCATCGAAAAATGTTATCTTTGTATTTTCAAGCGACTCCTACTATGTCCAAGATAAAGACAAAGTTAATCAATAAATCCGATATAATGAAGGCCATCCATATGCGTGGCCCGATCGGATGGCTGCTCGCTTCCCTGGCCATGTGGATTTTCGGATTCAACAAGGTCAACAAGGCGAACGACCATTGCAAGCAATACCAGAATGCCGATTTCTCTGCCCACATCCTCAAGTACGCGGGCGTGAACATCGACCTCAACCCCCAGCAATATAACTACATTCCGCAGGACGGACCGTTCATCGTCATCGCCAACCACCCCATCGGGTCTGCCGACGGCATGATCCTGAGCGCCGTCATCGGCACGATGCGCACCGACTTCAAGATCATGGCCAACTTTATCCTGTCGATGATCCCGTCGCTGCGCGACCAGTTCATCTCCGTCAACCCGTTCTCCGACAAGACCTCCACGCGGAGCAGCCTGGCCGGCCTGCGGTTCGCGAAGGAACATGTCGCCGCGGGCGGTTCACTGGGCCTGTTCCCGGCCGGCGAAGTGTCCACCTACCAGCACGGCAAGAGCCGCACGTCGCTCAAGAAACACGAAGTGGAGGACATCCCGTGGCCCGCTTCGATCATCAAGTTCATCCGCAACGCGGGCGTGCCCGTGATCCCGGTCTATTTCGAGGCGCAGAATTCCCGCTGGTTCCATTTCGTGGGACGCATCCACCCCATGCTCCGCACCATCAACCTGGCCAACGAGCTCTTCAACAAGAAGGGCAAGACCATCCCGATGCGCATCGGCAAGCCAATCATGCCCAATGAGATGTCGGAGTTCACGGAACTCTCCCATCTGGGCGGATACCTGCGCAGCCGCGTCTACGCAATGGAAGCGGAATTCAACAACACCAACGCCGAGCTCATCAAGCCGCCGGAGCTGGTCACGCCCATCGCCCTTCCGCGCGACAAGAAGGCCGTGGTCAAGGAATTCGACCGCCTCAAGAACGCCGGCAAGTTGTTGTTCGAGGTGGCCACCTACCAGTGCTACCTGGCCGAGCAGAGCGAGATTCCCATCGCGATGATCGAACTCGGACGCCGCCGCGAGGAGTCGTTCCGCGCCACGGGCGAAGGCAGCAACCACGACATCGACGTCGACGATTACGACAAATACTACAAGCACCTGATTCTCTGGGACTCCAAACGCAAGCGCATCGCCGGCGGCTACCGCCTGGGCATCGGCAAGGAGATCTTCGAGAAGTACGGCGGCACGGAAGGCTTCTACACCAGCTCGCTGTTCACCTATTCCGAAGGTTTCGCCGACACGCTCCGCGAGACCATCGAGCTGGGCCGTTCCTTCGTCAGCCTCGAGTACCAGAAAGAGGCCCTGCCGCTGATGCTGCTACTCAAAGGCCTGATGCACACGCTGATGCGCTATCCCGACGCAGTCTATTTCATCGGCCCGGTGAGCATCAGCAACTCATACCCGAAGTTCTACCAGAGCCTGATGGTGTATTACCTGGAGAACATGCACAACGCGAAGCTGCCCGAGAATTCTGCCGTCCCGACCATGGCCTTCGAGCCGGACTACCTGAAGCTCAACCCGAAGGACCTGCTCCGGCACAAGATGGACAATTTCGAGAAGTTCGACCGTTTCATGATGCGCCTGTCGGACAACACGTACCGCATGCCGACGCTGGTGAAGAAGTACATGAAGGTCAACGCGCGCATCATCACGTTCAACGTCGACCCGCTGTTCAACTACAGCGTCGACGGCCTGATCATCCTGCGCATCAAGGACTATCCTCGCGCCGAGATCATGCAGATGACCAAGGACATCACCAATCCCGCCGAACGCGAAGCCATCATGAACCGCTTCGGGTACAGCCTGAAAGACTAACAACCTTTTTTAGAAATCAAGGCACCGGGTCGTAACCGGAGCCACCCCAGGGGGCGCAGCGCAGGATCCGCTTGATTGCCAGCCAGCCGCCCTTCAGCAGGCCATGCTTCTGCAGGGCTTCCAGCGCATAATTCGAGCAGGTGGGCGTGTAACGGCACTGCCGCCCCATGTAGGGCGACAGCGTGACCTGATACAGGCGGATCAGCTTAACGGGAAGCCAGATCGTCCAGGACCTGGGAGACGCTTTTTTCGATTCGTTCATAATCCTCAACCTGTTTCCCGATATAATAGATGAAAACGTCGAGATTGCCGGCAGCCCCGGGGCCGCCGCTGCGCCGCCATGCCTCGCGCAGACGCCGCTTCAGCAGGTTGCGCCGGACCGCGCGCTTGAAATTGCGCTTGGGAACCGATACGCCGAAATCACCTTCCCCCTCCTGGTAACAGACCTTGAGCGGATAGCGGAACACGACCTGTCCCGTCCTCAGCAGGGAAAGGATCCGGCGTTCATTCATCGCGGAGCGTTTGCTTCAAGATAGCCGGCCAGCGCCTCGGCGACGGAACGTGCCGCCGGCGTGGGCGCGGGGACTGCGACCGAAAGGCCCGCTTCCTTCATAGCCTTTGCCGTAGAAGGGCCGTAGGTCACGAACACCATGTCTTCCTGCTTGAACTCCGGGTAGTTTTCCTGCAGCGACTTGACGTCGGCGGGGCTGTAGAACGCCGCCACCTGGTAATCGTGCAGGCTGATGTCGTGGATGTCGTTGCTGACCGTGCGGACGAACACCGCGCTGCCGTGCTTCAGGTTCTCCTTCGTGAAAAGCTTGTGCACGTCGGGCTTCAGGCTGTCGGTGCAGGCGATCAGGAAATGTTCGTTCTTGTGCTTCGTGCCGATGGCCGCCACCATCGAGGCAACCGTTCCCGTGCCGTAGAAAATCTTCCGCTTGCGATAGACGATGTATTTCTGCAGGTACACGGCGATGGCCTCGCTCTGGCAGAAATATTTCATCGTTTCGGGAATGTTGACGCGTGTCTGCTCACAGATCTTGAAGAAAGAATCGATGGCCAGACGTGAAGTGAACACGATGGCCGTATAGTCGAGGATGGTAACCCTCTGGGCGATGAAATCGCGAACCGAAACCCCCTCCACCTTGAAAAACGGGCGGAAATCGATCTGTACGCCCCATTTTGCGATCAGGTCGGTATAGGGCGACGTGCCGGAAGGTTCGGTTTGCGAGATGAGAATTCGTTTAATTTCCATTCATCAAATAATTAACTGCCACACAAACCGGCAATATTTCGAGCGTGCAAAGATACAAAACCCAAAAAAAAGACGAAAATCCAGTTGCAGAAATCAACTGTAAACTGCGGACGGCATAGAAAAGATAGCCGATCAGTGCCACAATTGACAAATAAATGCGAAAAGTTGCAAAAATGCGGGACGGAAGCATCATCAGCACGGGGACGGGCAGGAAAGTGGCCAGCGCGACCATCAGGAAGATGCCGTAGCCGACCCGCTCCACCGACCGGACCGCCGCCTGGCGTCCGCTCAGCCAGGCAAACAGCGCATACATGGCCTTCCTGAGCAGGAGAAGCCCGCAAAGGACACCGAAGACCAGCAGGAAACTGTTTCCCAGGCCCGCCATCCGGAGCGCGACGGCGTAGAACGGAACCACCAGGATGTACATCATGATGATGGAGTCGCAGAGATACTTGTTGCCCAGTGTCTCGGAAGTGGGATAGGCGCCGCGGAAGAAGGAGGAAGAGCCGCTGATGGCCGCCACCAGGCGGCTGTAGAGGAGGACCAGGGCGAGCGATATCAGCAACAGGAACGCCAGCACGAAGGGATCGGGCGCTCCCGTCCCCAGCGCTTTCGTCACCGCGTCCCCGTCGAGGGACAACCTGCTTCCCGGCCAGATATCCACTGTCATTAATTCCCCCGTTTGGCCTGATGGCCCATCTCCTTCAAGATTGCAACCACCTTGTCGCGGACATCACCCTGGATGAGGATCTCGCCGTCCTTGACCGTTCCGCCCGTGCCGCAGCGCGTCTTGAGCGCCTTGCCCAGTGCCTCGAGCGCTTCGTCGGAGCCCGTGAAGCCGCTCACCAGCGTCACCTGCTTGCCGGCCCTGTGGCGCCGGTCGATCGTGACGGTCAGCCGCTGCTTCCGCAGCTCCTGGGGAACAGCCGTTTCAGCGTCCCCGGGCGTCGCTTCCGGAACTTCTACGCCAAACTTCCCCGCAAGGATATCTTTCCAGTCCTGTGGCATTGCAGTTGCAAATTTTTCGCAAAGTTAGTGATAAAACCTTATCTTTGCTATTTAGTCCAAAAAAGTTTGAAATCAGATATCTCTATGGATAAGACCCTGTTCCGCCGGATCAACCGCATCATCTCCGCCTGCGTGGCCGTCCTCGCGTCGCTGGTTTACCTGCTGACGATCGAGCCCACGACCAGCTTCTGGGACTGCGGCGAATTCATCGCATCGTCATATAAACTCGAAGTCGGACACCCGCCGGGAAACATGGTGTTCAACCTGTTCGCCCGCATTTTCACGATCTTCACCGGGGCTTCGCACGCAGCCGTCGCCGTCAACGCGATGAGCGCCATCTGCTCGGGCCTGACCATCTTCTTCCTCTACCTGACCATCGTCCACTTCGGACGGCGGATCTTCGAGAAACGCGGCAAGGCCCTCACCACCGGCAACGCCGTCGCCCTGTTCGGCGCCGGCATCGTGGGCGCATTCGCCTACTGCTTCTCCGACACGTTCTGGTTCTCGGCCGTAGAAGGCGAGGTCTATGCGATGTCCTCCCTCTTCACCGCCGCCGTGTTCTGGGCCGCGCTCAAATGGGAGGAACAGGCGGACAGCCCGTACGCCAACCGCTGGCTGGTACTCATCTGCTTCCTGATGGGCCTTTCGATCGGCGTCCACCTGCTGAACCTGCTGACCGTCCCGGCCATCGTGTTCCTGATCTACTACAAGAAGAAGCACGACCAGCCCGTCTCGTTCCTGAAGGCCTTCGGCGTACTGGCGCTTTCCGGCGTCATCCTGGGCATCATCCTGTTCGGCATCATCCCGTACCTGCCGCGATTCGCAGCCGGCTTCGACCGCCTGTTCGTCAACGGATTCGGCACCCGCTTCGACGTGGGCGCCGCCATCTTCATGGTCCTGTTCCTGGCCGCCTGCTTCGTGCTGATGTACATCTTCCGCAAGCGCGAGAAGCCCCTGGCGCACACCATCACGCTCATGGTCACCGCCATCATCATCGGCTACTCGCTCTTCACCGTGACCATCATCCGGTCCAGCGCCGGAACGCCGATGAACGAGTACCAGCCCGACAACCCGTATTCCCTGATCCGTTACCTGGGCCGCGAGCAGTACGGTGACAACCCGATCCTGTACGGGCAGATGTTCACATCGCCGTACGAGATCAAGGAAAAGCCTTACTACACCCCGCTGGACGGCAAATATTTCAAGGCCGAAAACATCGATGCCGACTATCCGGCTTCTGCCAGGATGGTATTCCCCCGCATGTGGAACGGCTTCGACGAGCGCTACAAGGAGTTCTACAAGACCTACGTCACCCGCTACAACACGCGCAACGCCACCATCTACGGCAAGAGCTACCGGTTCCAGATGCCCTCGATGGCCGACAACCTGCGGTTCTTCTTCGACTACCAGGTGAACTATATGTACGTGCGCTACTTCATGTGGAACTTCGTGGGACGCCAGAACGACTTCCACGGGCAGATTCCGGGCGACCGGGTCTCCGGCAACTGGGAGAGCGGCATCGGGGCCATCGACCGCATGCGGCTGGGTGACCAGAGCGAAGGACCTGACTTCATGATCCACAACCGGGCCAAGAACCACTATTTCTTCCTGCCGCTGCTGCTGGGTCTGATCGGCTTCTTCTTCCAGCTGCGCCACGACGGGCGCAACAGCTGGGTGACGGGGCTGCTGTTCCTGCTTACCGGCCTGGCCATCGTGATCTACCTGAACCAGCCGCCTTTCCAGGTACGCGAGCGCGACTACGCGTATGCGGGTTCCTTCTATGTCTTTGCGCTATGGATCGGACTCGGGGTGCTGGCGCTACAGAACTGGCTGGAGAAGCTTTCCAAGAAGGCGGACGGCATTCCGGTGGCGGCCGTCGCCACGGCCATCGGCCTGGTGGTGCCCGTGCTGATGGGCTGCCAGAACTGGGACGACCATGACCGAAGCGGCCGCTACACGGCCCGCGACATGGCCTGGAACCACCTGATCGGCTGCGCACCCAATGCGATGCTGGTCACGCACGGCGACAACGACACCTTCCCGCTGTGGTACATCCAGGAAGTGGAGGGCGTCCGGACCGACGTGCGCATCCTCAACTCCTCGCTGCTGGGAACCGACTGGTACATCGACCAGATGAAGTGCCGGTTCTACGACTCCGACCCGGTGAACATCACCATCCCGCGCAAGCAGTACCTGTACGGCACCAACGACTTCACGCCCGTCATCGACGTGGTGGACCGCCCCATCCTGGCATCCGAAGCCATCGATATTTTCAAGGACGAGCGTTACCGCCGCGACGGGCAGGATTTCATCCCCGGCCACAAGATCCTGGTCCCGGTCGACAAGGAGAACGCCCTCCGGAGCGGCATCGTCCCGGAATCGATGCGCGACAGCATCCAGGATTACCTCGTGCTCAACATCAGCGGCGACAACCTAACCAAGTTCAACCTGGTGATGCTCGACATCCTCGCCCACTACGACTGGTCGCGGCCCCTGTACTTCGTCTCGCGCGGTGAAACCACGCTGGGCCTGGAGCCGTGGCTCCAGTACGACGGTTTCGTGTACAAGGTGGTCCCGTTCCTCAACGACTACGGCGACCGGGAACAGACCATCGACGCGGACGCCCTCTACACGCGGATCATGCGGGATTACCGGCTGGAATCGCTGGCAGACACGACGGTGAACTACGACTACCAGAACCTCTACACCTTCACGGCCGTGATTCCCGTGCGCGACATCTTCGCGACCACGGCCAACGCGCTGATCGACAAGGGCGAGTACATCAAGGCCGAGAGCGTGCTCGACAAGTGCGTGGAAGTGATGCCTGACCGCAACTTCCCGTACAACGTCGCCATGCTGCGCAGCGTCAACGAATGGTCGATGCTCTCCATCATCGAGGGATATATGCGGATCGGCAAGCCTGAAAAGGCCATTGCCATCGGCGACCGGATGGCCGACGAGACGATCCAGACGATGCTCTATTACTCGACGCCCATCGGTCCCGGCGAGGATGACGTGCTTTCGAAGAAACTGGCCGACGACTCCGCGTCGATCTATCTCTATCTGGTCCGGCTGTACCAGACGTTCGGGCAGAAGGACGCCGCCGACAGGCTCGAAGAGAAGCTGAAGGGATTTTAGTCCGGCCGGGCGTTTCCCGACCCTTTACTTGACAATACGGATTTCCTCGGTGATGACTTTCACCGAGGATTCTTTTTTCCGTGCCTGGGATACGGAGAGAGACTTGCCGTCCTCGAAGGCGATGATGATCGCGCCCTTGTGCCCGGCTTTCCGGACGGCGGCAAGGGCGGTTTCGGCTTCCGCATAGGTACGGAACACCCCGGCCGCATACAGGACCTTTCCGGAACGCTGCTTGTGTGCGTAGACAGGGCGGACGCCCTTGAGCTGGCGGATCGTCGGCTTGGTATTGCCCACGAACAGCTGCACCTGGTACACAAGTCCGGAAGGAAGCTGATTGTTTTCGGCGAATGCGCCCGTCCCTTCCACCCGGAAGGAATCGTCGATCTCCGGTTCGGGCACTTCAAAGACGAGGTCCGGCTCCTTGCCGGGGTTCCGCCGGACGAACGGATAACTTTCGTCAGGCGCGGTAACCCGCAGTTGCGCGGCTGCTGCCGCCCGGCCCTTTTCGACCGGCACCGACACCGGATTCTCCTGTCGCAGGACATAGATCACCACACTGTCCCGGCCGCAGTCGCGATTCGAGGCGAATACGCTGAAACGGCCGTCCTCCGTGTCGCAGAAGAGCAGGTCGTCGGCCGGAGAGGAATACGGGACGCCCATGTTCTGCACGTTTCCCCAGGTGCGCGTCGCGGGATTCCAATAAGCGACGTAAAGGTCATGGCCGCCCATGCCGAACAGACCGTCGGAAGAAAAATAGAGCCGTTTCCCGTCGGGCGAAAGCATCGGGAAGATCTCGTCGCCGGGCGAGACCGCATCGGCGCAGAACGGGACGGGGGCGCTCCAGATCACGCTGTCGACGGCTTCCGAACGCATGATGTCCAGGTCGCCGGCCGCATTGCGGCGGGAGAAGAAGCGGACCCGCGATTCGGCGGGGTCGTTCCAGTTGCCGTCGGGCGACCAGGTCCGGTCGGGCAGATGGCCGTACCAGAGCTGGAAATCCTTGCGCGGGACCCGTTTCGTGGCGACGACCGTCACATCGGCGGCATAGGCCTCGAGCGCGGCGCGGTTGGCGGCCTCGACGGCGCGGACCACCGCCAGGCTGTCCTGCGCGGGCATCGGCAGCACCGCCAGCAGGACGAAAACAGGGACCAGCAGGACTCTTTTCATCGGTACGTTTTCAGTTTTTCAACAACAAATCAACAACAAATTTAGCCAAATCCTTCAGATATTGAGAAAAAAGTGTAATTTTGCAGGCTATTTGAAAATTTAAATGATTTAAAAATACCCGTTTATGCAAAGCAAAGGTGCCATCACATTAGTGGCCGTACTCATCGGCTTGGCCTGCCTTTTCCAGTTGTCGTTCACTGCAGCGACGGCCGTGCAGGAAAGCAAAGCTGCCAAGGCAGCCGCAAAGGTTGTCGAAGAGGTGCAGCAGAGTCCTTCGTTTGCAGAAGTTTCCGAGCTGAACCGGGCGTTCTATCTTGACTCTGTCACCAGCGCCGCTAACAAGCTCTACCTCGACTCCATGGCAAACCAGAAGGTTTATTTCAATTACACGTACAAAGACGTCAAGGAGAAAGAACTCAACCTCGGCCTTGACCTGAAGGGCGGTATGAACATCGTCCTCCAGCTCGACCTGGCGGAGCTCGTCCGTTCCTGCGCCCGCGAGAAGACGTCCGATGAATTCAACCAGGCCATGGCCCGCGCCGCAGAGCGTGCCGACCAGACCCACGAAGACTTCATCACCCTTTTCGCTGAGGAATGGAAGAACCTGGCCAGCGGCAAGCGCCTGTCCTTCGACATCGACCTCGACAAGCTCAGCGGCGATGTGAAGAACAAGACGAAGGCGACCGACGACGAAATCATCTCCCTGCTCAAGGAAGAGGCCAAGAGCGCCATCGACAACTCCTATCAGGTCGTTGAGCGCCGTGTCAACCAGTTCGGTGTGGCACAGCCTAATATCCAGAAAGTCGCAGGTACCGGCCGTATCCTCGTCGAGCTCCCGGGCGTGAAGGAGCCGGAGCGTGTCCGCAAGCTCCTCCAGGGAACCGCATCCCTCGAATTCTGGGAGACCTACAATTCCCAGGAACTGACCCCGTACATGCAGGAACTCAACGAGACCATCCGTCTCCAGAACGAGGCGCTTGAGGCAGCAGCTCCCGCAGCAGAAGAGCAGAAGGCAGAAGAGAAGGACGGCAGCCTCGCTTCCGAACTGGACGCAGCTACCGACCAGCAGACCAACGCGGCACAGGACCTGATCCGCAAGGCCAACCCGCTGTACAGTGTGCTCCAGAGCCTGGGCGGCAATTCCGCCTGCCTGGGTATCGCGCACTACCGCGACACCGCGCAGATCAACGCATGGTTCGCTGCCAACCGCAGCCTCTTCCCGGGCGACTTCTTCCCCGCATGGAGCTTCAAGGCCTTCGAGGCTGAGGGCGTGAGCCCCGACACCTATTTCGAACTCGTGGCCCTCAAGAGCCATGTCGGCAAGGGTCCCGCGCTCGACGGCAAGTACATCGCTTCGGCGAACGTCAACTACAACCAGATGACCGGTGCGCCGGAAGTCAGCATGACGATGAACAGCAAGGGCGCCATCGAGTGGGAGAACATCACCGGTGAGAATGTCGGACGCCAGATTGCCATCGTAATGGACGGACAGGTCTATTCCTATCCGAATGTCCAGACCAAGATTTCGGGCGGCAACTCCTCGATCTCCGGCCACTTCACCCAGAAGGACGCCGACGACCTTGCGAACGTCCTGAAGTCCGGTAAGCTGTCCACCCCGGCCCGCATCGTGCAGGAGCAGGTGGTCGGCCCGTCCCTCGGTAGCGCATCCATCCGTTCCGGTATGATCTCGTTCATCATCGCCTTCATCCTGGTGCTGATCTACATGGTCATCTTCTACCGCCGTGCCGGTATCGCCGCCGACATCGCACTGCTCTGCAACGTGCTCTTCCTGTTCGGCGCACTCGCATCCTTCGGCACCGTGTTCACCCTCTCGGGTATCGCCGGCCTCGTGCTGACGATGGGTATGGCCGTCGACGCGAACGTGATCATCT